>NZ_CAXTNE010000032.1:0-42356 GCF_964245445.1 uncultured Nostoc sp. | reverse complement strand
AGGAAAAGTCCTAGTGAAGTCCAGAAATTGGATAATTTATTTTTTGGAGTTCCCTTAGCGTAGGCGTAGCCCGCCGTAGGCATCGCTCGCTTCTTGGAGAAAAACTTTTTAGTTTACTGATGATTGACGAATAGGGATTTGCAGCACAAATTCAGTGCCTTGATTAGGGATGGAAACACACTTTAATTTGCCACGGTGTTTTTCTGTGATAATTTGATAACTAATCGACATACCCATTCCAATCCCTTTACCAACGGATTTAGTGGTAAAAAATGGGTTAAATATTTTTTGTTGCACCTGAGAAGTCATACCTATACCATTGTCAGTAATCGCAATTTCGATCCAGTTAGTATCGATAACTGAAGTCTGAATTTTTATTTGCTGCGGATTCGTTTCTATTTTATCAAAATCCTGTTGCAGATTTTTCTGTTCGATTGCATCAATCGCATTTGTCAAAATATTCATAAATACTTGATTTAATTGTCCGGCATAACATTCGATTACAGGTAATTCGCCATAATCTTGAATAATCTCAATTGTCGGTCGCTCTGGTTTTTCTTTGAGGCGATGTTGTAAGAGCATGATTGTACTATCAATACCTGCGTGGATATCAACTTCTTTAAATTCAGCTTCGTCCATACGCGAAAAAGTTCGCAAAGATAACACAATTTGGTCGATACGTTCAGTCCCCACTTGCATCGATTGGAGCATTTTGGGTAAGTCTTTTTGAATAAACTCTAAATCGATTTCATTTAAGAATTCTTGAATTTCCACCTGTTTGATATGAGACTGCTGATAGAGATTGACCAAGTTTAATAAATCTTGCGTGTATTCTTTCACATGGCTAATATTTGCGTGAATAAAATTGACAGGGTTATTAATTTCGTGGGCAATTCCAGCAACCAATTGTCCCAAGCTCGACATTTTTTCTGATTGAATTAGTTGGGATTGAGTCAGTTGCAGTTCCTGCAAGGTTGATTCTAGCTGAGTTGCTTTTTGTGTTAGTTCATGGGTGCGTTCGGAAACTTTTTGCTCCAAACTATGGGAATATTCCTCTAATTGACAATACAACTGGGCATTTTCCAAGGAAATTGCTGCTTGGGCGGTAAGTAGTTGAATGACTTGCAGGCGATCGCTCGTAAATGCTCCTGTGGTAAGATTATTTTCTAAATACAGAATGCCAATTAGTTTTCCTTGTTGGCTAATAGGGGTACATAATACAGATTTGGGTTGGTGAGTAATAATATAATGATCGCCTGCAAATTGTGTCCAATTGCTCAAGTTTTCAAACACAGCCTTCTGTTGCGTCCGCGCTACCGCATAAATCAAACTTTGGGGAATTTCCTGACATCGATCTAGGGGAATTTCTAACCTTTGTGTTTGCTTTGAATCGGCTTGAGCAACCACTAACCATTGTTCGTCTTGGCGCAGAATTAAACGACCGATTTGCGCTCCTGCCACAGTGATCGCAATCTGCATTAAAGTAGCTAAGAGTTTTTCTAACTCAATTTCTTGGGAGATGGCTTGTGCTGCTTTGATTACCGCCGGAAAATCTAACCATAAATTCTGGTTGTTGTTGACGTTAGTGGAACTTCTCATCGAAGTTGCCGCGATGGTTCCCTCATTGGTAATCGCTAGGCTAGGAGTTTGGAGAATCGCCGTTAGTAGTTGGGGATAGTTTTGTTCTAAATGGGTGACTTTGGCTAATGCTCCCCATTTAGCATAGCAGTAGTAAGCTTCTTGCATATAGCCTGCGGCGACTTTATCTTTACCCCAATCTAGGTAAAATTTCGCTGCTAGTTCATTGGCTAATGCTGCTTCTTGGATATAGCCGTTTTCTTTAGCAAGAGAAATAGCGCGATCGTAAAGTTCAATTGCTTCTACTTTTTGGTTCAAAGCATGACACCGCTCTGCGCTAATCAAATCATATTTATGCAGATAGTTTATGGGTGCATAAGATGCACATTGCTGTATCTTAGCTAGGTTGTTGTCAACACGCTCAAGCAGTGCTGACTGCTGTAATGATGTTGCATGAGGATACAAAGCAAGTCTGGCTAAGGCATCATAAAAATACAATAAGGGGATAATATACAGACCTGGTACGCCGTCTAAATATTCTTCACAGATACTAACCGCAGCCAAACTCTGCTCGTATTCTGCAAACAAATAGCAAAGCATCACTTTGTTGATATGCAGGTGATAAACCGCAGGGCGATCGTTTGCTTGCTGATGCTGAGGCAGCATAATTGTTTCATCATAGATGTACCCCCGCAGTTGAAATGGAATATCAGATTTACCAAGGAGATTTAAAACACTTTGGTGGTAAGAAACAAAGTGATTATATTGGGTCATTTGCTTAAAATGGATAATTGCATTCCCGTAGGTTTCCATTTCTGCTAGAACTTCTGTAAGTTCACAACCTGTCATATAAAGATAAAATGTATATGGGAAAGCACACCAGACTGCCCACTCGATATCACCCATTTCCAGACCAGTAGCATACCCTTCTAAAAGAGGCTGTAAGGTATTTTTGAGAGGTTCTTTGTGATGTTTAATAAAAGTATTAAAAATAGAGAATGTTTTAGCTTTGAGTGACTTGGCATTCAGTCGATCTAACAAAGCGATCGCCAATTGTCCAAATTCGTATCCCTCCTCTATCTTAGAGAGAAAAGCAGAGAGAATTAAACCGTAGCTTGCATAAGCACATGCCGAGAACTTAGCATTACCATAGAGAACAGATAAGTTAACTTGTTTAAATACTATTAAAGGAAACATTGCCGGACAGCCATTATAGGCAAGTCCAAACATACCTGATAAAATTCGTAATGCTGCCAGGTGATAGTTATCCGTCATCAATGGCAAGTCAATTAATTCAGAGGGCTGACGATTGGCGAGGATTGTTTGCGTTTCTTGTAACCCCTGCATAAAATCATCTTGGGTGGGATTTTCTGGTACATCTACACCCAGTTTTTGCAAAATCTGTAAAGCCACAGAAATGCCTTGTAAAAGCTGATTTTGAGCTACACAGGCTTGGATTTTTACTTCATAAATTTTTACCTGTTCTAAACAAGTATGAGTGTGTTTAAGAACTAATTCTGCCCATGTTTCCATCTGCTCAAATTCTCCATCCATGTAGCAAGCTTCTGCTAGGGCTTCAGAGAGTGCTAATGTCAGATTATATTGGCTCTGCCAGCAGCGATCGCTATCAAGTAACTCAATCCCAATAGTCAAATATTCAATTGCCGCTTTGTAGGCAGTAGCTTCTTTAGAACGAGAGCCTGCGATTAAATTTAAATGAGCTAATTCATCTCGTTCTGTTTGATTATTTAATAGTATGTACCCCCGATTTAATTGACCAACAATCTCGAAAATTTTTGATTCCCGTTCTATTTCAGGTATACTTTTCAGCAAAAGTTGACCAATCTGTAAATGTGTTTTATGTTTTTTTGTTTGGGGAATTGAAGAATAAGCAGCTTGTTGCACGCGATCGTGCAAAAATTTATATTTAATCATTTCTGAAGTTGGTGAAGTCATCTGTTGATCTACTGCACCAACAAAAAACTTATAAATTTCAGTTTGCGGAATTATTAAACCCGACTGTAAAGCATTCCACAAACAGGCTGCTGTTCCTGTGGGTGTTTGTTCAAAAGCGATCGCCAATGTATTTAAATCAAAAGAGTTGCCAATACAAGCTGCCAGCTTAAGAATATTTTGGGTGGTTTTTGGTAACTTTTGCAACTGAGCAGCTAGAAATTCCACTACATCATCTGTCAGTGCTGCTTCCCGTATCCGAACCAGATCGCATTGCCAATGTCTAGCTTTGGTATCAAAAGTAATCAATTGGTCTTCATGCAGCGCCTTGAGAAACTGGGTAGCAAAAAAGGGATTACCCTGGGTTTTTTGATACACCAATTCTGCTAAGGGTTGCGCTAAGGCGATCGCACAGTTGAGGGTATCGGCTACTAACTGATTGAGACTGTTTTGGCTTAAGGATTTCAAGGTGATGGTATTTACCTTTGTCCCAGTTTTAGCGATCGCATCTAAAGTCAGCATCAATGGATGTGCTGCAAAGACCTCATTATCCCGATAAGCACCAATCATTAGCAAATAACCTGTTCCTGACTCCGCCATTAGCAGTTGAATCAGATTCAACGAAGCAGAATCCGCCCACTGCAAATCATCCAAAAACATTACCAAGGGATGTTCCGGCTGGGTAAAAACTTGAATAAACTTTTGAAATAGTAAATTAAACCGATTTTGGGCGGCGATCCCCGATAGTTCTGGTGCAGATGGTTGCATTCCAATGATGCGTTCTAATTCTGGGATCACATCAATGATCACTTGTCCATTCTCGCCTACAGCCTGTAAAATTTTATTTTTCCAACTTGACAATTGAGCATCACTTTCACTCAACAATTGCCCGATTAAATCGCGGAACGTTTGCACAAATGCCGAAAAAGGAATGTTGCGATTGAACTGGTCAAATTTCCCTTTGATAAAGTAGCCCCGTCGTTGGACTATTGGCTTGTGAACTTCGTTGATGATTGCAGTTTTGCCAATACCAGAAAAACCAGCAACAAGCATTACTTCGCTGTGACCTTGAGAAACTTGCTCAAACGCAGCCAATAATTGCTCAACCTCGATTTCTCGACCATAGAGTTTTTCTCTAATTAGGAAGCGATCGCAAATATCCCTCTGACCAATTTCAAAATAGTTAATTTCGCCAGTTTTTTTAAGTTGATACAAACAATTTTCTAAATCGTGCTTTAATCCCAAAGCACTCTGATATCTATCTTCGGCGTTTTTCGCCATCAATTTCATCACAATATCCGAAATTACTTGGGTAATTTTGAATTGCTCCAAAGGAGCAGGTTGTTTGGCAATATGACAATGCACCAACTCCATCGGTTCATCAGAGATAAATGGTAACTCTCCTGTCAGTAATTCATAAAAAGTCACACCCAAAGAATAGAAATCACTACGGTAGTCTATCCCTCGGTTCATCCTTCCAGTTTGTTCGGGGGAAATATAAACGAGGGTTCCTTCTAATACATTGGGACTTTTTATTTCTTGGTTTTCTTTATTGAGTAGTGAAGCGATACTAAAGTCGATTAGTTTAACTTGCTTGGTATCAGGATTAATCAGAATATTGGCAGGTTTGATATCTTTATGAATGATGCAATTGCGGTAGAGAATATCTAAGGTATCGCACAGAGCGATCGCAATTTGTAAAAATTCATCTAGAGACACAACATTATTCTTGTTGGCGAAATAATCCTTAAGGGAAATCCCCCCAAAATCTTCCATCACCAACATATAGGCATTTTGGTAAGGTTCTAGGCTGTAGATTTGGATGATTAGAGGATAGTTGAGATTTTTGGCGATGGTGTATTGATTGCGAAATTGTACTAGTTCGCTAAAGCTGGGATAAGGATTTTTCAGCAGTTTGATGACTACAGATAATGAGTCAGTCTCTCGATACCCTCGATAAACCAGGGTTCTCGAACCATCATAAAGTTCTTCGCTAAGGCAATATCCTGGAATACTAATCATATTACCAAATCTTAAGCACTAGATTTAGTATTCCCATACACGGGGTATGAGTATCATCAGAACATAAAACCGGGTTAAGCTTAAAAGCCTTATTCGCTAAGGGTTTTCCCAATAACGAAGGTCATTGACGCTCTGCTGATCATCGAGTCATTACTCAACAATAAAATAAGGATTTAAGCTTCTAAAAATGCTTGTATTACTCATGTAATATCTCTTAACCCAGTTTTCTGCGCGAATGCTACTCATACCCCAATTAGTTTACAATCTCTTTAAATGTGTTCGGGGGTAGGCAGTTCGCTTTTCCTTACAACTAGCAGATGCCCCCGGTGCAATGCTGAGTTTAATCGGCACTACACAGCACAGGTGCATTGAGATTGTGAGTGCGGTTGGATGGATGATACTGTGTAGAGCGTTCGTCGCAGACGTTGGCGTAGCCATCGCTCTAATTACTTCCTTGAAGCTAATGTCTGCTGACTCAATTGCATCACTATATTTTGGGGCAATGGCTCTATGGCAGCATCCGTAGGCAGAGATTTAATAAAAGCTGTTACCTCTTCCCCAGTTTTGTATTTCCCCTCACTCCAAGCATCAGCAATCTCTTTCGCCACCTGATTAGCCTGGGGTCGTTGAGTCCTTTTTTATCTCCAGCGTTACTGGTGCCACTACAGGGGAATCCCCCACACAAAATGTCGAATTGTCCTTGGTGGCAGTGGTAATTGGTGATATCTGGATGAATAGGGATTTCTGATTGTTCATGGCGCAATTGTGATTGAGAATAAGGGGAGATTTCAACAAACTGCTGGACTTGGAAATTATGGGATAAACCAATAACTTTGATTCCGTGGTGGCAGAGTCCGCTGATGCCAAAGAAAAGCGAGAGGACTGATTTCATAAGGCAATTACCTCAGACACCAATTCATCCGGCACTTCAAAAATCCCCAGTTGACCAATGTAAGGAATCGGTGTAATCTCGCGTGGATTCTCCAGCTGACAGTAATATTGCCCAGGCATCCCCCAACCAGACGCAACTTGTGAGAATCGGCAATCAACTATTGTGACAATACCGATGATTTGGCCGCGACGGAGACTTTTTAGTTCAGGGATTACTACCCTCATGCAATGACCGAATTCTTTCGCTAGCTGGTACTCTTTTTTGGTGCAAGTTTTGGCGGCGTGAATGAGAATGTCGCCGCGATAATTGATAGGCCAGCCTCGGTTTTCAACATTTTTGAGAGTATAAAGGGGTATTAGTATATACCATTGGAACAGAAAACGGGGTTAAGCATTATTACATTAATAATACAAATTTATTTCGACGCAAAACCTGGTTTTCTCGTTAAGTAAGTACTTGGTAACTTGAAACATCAGTTACTAAAACCTTCAATAAAAACCTTATAGGATAAGACTTTTAAGCTTAACCTGGTTTTCTGTTCCGATGATACTTGTACCCCTAATTTTTTGTAGATGGTGAAAGTTATGAAGAGTGAAGGGGAGCAGGGATATCAGGATAACGTGCGTGCAATAATACTAAAAGTATTTAACTTTGATACCAACCCATCTGGAACAAGTGATGCAAACATTAGGGAAAGCAATTAAGTCCTCATTGTCGAAGGTAATTGTGATTGGGGGTGGAATTGGTGGGTTAACTTTAGCCCGTGCCTGCCTAGATGCAAATATCGAAGTAGAGGTATACGAGAAGCGTCAACTGGATTCAATGCTTTCTGGAGCAGGAGGTATATTTATTCAAAGAAATGCGATACGAGTTTATCAACTTCTTTGGTTAGGAAAAATATATCAACGTTTTTATGCACAGGGAGGCAAAATTTTAAAGGGTGGTTTTTCTAGTAAAGATGGAACTCCACTGTACATTAACTCACCAAAATTTGCTGGTGAAGAAGACTTAGGTATATGTCTCTCCAGAGGAGAATTACAACAAATTTTGTATGAAGCATTGCCTTATGGAATAGTACGTACCGGGATGAATTTTGAGAAATTTGAGGAAACTGAAGATGGTGTACGAGTTGACTTTCAAGACGGCAGTACAATAACTGGCGACATATTAATAGGCGCGGACGGTCTTTATTCACAAGTACGTGCAAGTCTATTTGGTCAAGAAAAATTAGAGTTGCCAGTCTACAGTGGCATGTGTTGCTGGAGAGGTTTTTTCAACGGCTCAAGTGTTGCATTAGATAAAGAATATAGTTGGATGGAATTTTGGGGTCAAGGAAATCGTTTTGGATATTTTGATGTCGGCGGAGGGCAATTCTCGTTTTATGCCTTCAACAATAGTGAACAAGGTGGAAATGACGACTTAGTTGGGGGTTCCTTGAATGCATTGAAATTAATATTTTCAGACTATGCCGAACCTGTACCTTCCATCCTCAAGGTTTTAGAAAACGAAAGCATTTATCGGGATGATATTTTTGATCGTCAACCTTTAGGAAATTCTTGGGGTAAAGGAAGAGTAACTTTAATCGGAGATGCAGCACACCCTGTCCAACCAAATCTTGGTCAAGGAGGTTGTATGTCCATAGAAGATGCCTTTGAACTGGCCAAGTTACTTAGAAAGGGAGCAAGCTCCGATCAAGTTGTGTTACTATTGCGTCAATTTGAGAGTAGCCGTAGCAAACGCGTAACTCGTGTATTTACGACTTCTCGGCAAGTTGGTCAGCTTGGACAAACTAACTCTGCAATGGGATGCCTCATCCGCAATTGGATTTACAAACTGACTCCTACTTGGTTAGCTGACTTGCAGTTTAAATGGTTGTTTGATTACCAACCTTCTTGGAAAGAATAGTCTCAATTACCTAGATACAGATTAAGTTTATCGATATCAGAAGCTTGGTTAAACCAGCAAGCCGGATAATAACATGACCCAGGTATCCGTTCCATAGGGCATGGTAGTATTTGGGGGTTTAGTAACTTTAGCTACTCAATGCCAACAGTATTTTCAGAAATCTTGGGATATTGAGTGGGCTTTTAAGGGCGAAACTTTGTATTTATTACAATGTCGTCCGATTACTCGGAGTTTTGCTTAAATTCCTAATTTTGGGAGAGAGCAGAAATACCTGTCTTTTTACTTAAATTTATATTCATTTTGCAGTTAACACCAATTAAAAAAAAGAATGCGACAGATACGCACTGCCAAACCTTGTTATATCTGGCTTTCTTAATTTTGAATTTTGAATTTTGAATTTTGAATTGTAATAACACTGTGGAAGAATTAAATCAAAAACAATCATGGACTGAACGGGCATTACTACTAACAATCGGTCTAGGGGCGATGCTAGCACCCTTAAACTCGACCATGATTGCGGTAGCTTTACCTCGTTTAATCGCCACCTTTGATACTACTGTGACGGCAGCTAGTTGGCTGGTAACTACTTATTTAATTGCGATGGCCGCGCTACAACCAGTAGCAGGTAAATTAGGCGATCGCATCGGTAGACGCAGCTTAATTTTAGGTGGCTTTATTTGCTTTGGGGTGGTATCAATGGGCGCGGCGGTAGCACCAAATTTACCGACATTAATTTTCTTTCGGTTGTTGCAAGCAATTTCTGGAGCGATCGCTATTCCTAATGGTACTGCTTTAGTGCGGGAAGTTGTTCCCGCCCATCGTCGGGCTACGAGTTTTGGGTTGGTCAGTGCGTTAATTTCTTTAGCTGCTGCAATTGGCCCTCCCTTGGGTGGTTTATTAGTGCAATTAGCTGGCTGGCAAGCGATTTTTTATATTAACATTCCCCTAGTTATAGCCGCAGTTAGCTTAGGTTGGTGGACAATTCCGGCACGTGAGGTAGAAAGTAGCAGACAATCATTTGACTTCATCGGTGCGCTATTACTAGCAATGGCATTATCGGGAATTGCTGCCATTTTTACCCAAAGTCGCCATAGTTCTACCTTCCTGCCAACCTCGATTAACTTAGTTTTAGTAGTAGGACTAATTATTGTATTCTTGTGGCATGAATTACGCCATCGCGATCCGGTGATTCAAATTCGTTTCTTTCGGCATCGAGTCTTTGCTGCGGCGAATGGGGCGATTGGTTTAAGTAACTTAGCAATGTATGTCACTATTCTTGCCTTACCTCAGCTATTAACTCAACAGGGTGGTTGGAATGACTTTCAAGTGGGATTGGTACTGTCTGCGCTCTCTGGAACCTTAATCATCAGTTCACCTTTTGGTGGTCGCTTGGCAGATCAATTTGGTCGTCGTTGGCCGACAGTTGCCGGTTTAGCTTTATTAACTATTGGTTTTGTACCATTAGTTATTACTGCCGGAAAAATCAGCCTTTTACCTTTAATTCTTTGCTTGGCAATAGCTGGGACGGGGCTAGGTGTTTCTATGACTGGGTTGCAAACATCGGCTATTGAAGCATTACCAGCAAAAGAAGCTGGGGTTGCCTCTGGGGTATTCTCAACAAGTCGTTATTTGGGTAGTATTGTGGGATCGAGTTTACTTGCTAGTTTACTTAAGTCAGCCTCAGGTGAAGATAGTAGATTTGGGGCAGTATTTTTATTAGTAGCGATCGCTGCTTTCGTTTCATTTTTAGTTAGTTTTGGTTTACAAAGCAGAGTAGTTCTAGCTAATCACCAAAAAAGCTAAACTTTGCCTAAACCTTTAAAAGGGTGGCTACCAAGTTACAGTTATTGCAAACATTACTATGATTAACTCTCAACCTCCACTGCCACAACCTCAACTAGAGCCTGCGGGTATTATCTTTGACCAATATGTAGAATTTACCCCAGAAAAGTTGGAACTCTGGGACGGATACCTGGGCTACGGCGGACAAAACCAACTTGGGTTTGATTTAGCAGTTTTAAGAAATATGGGACTACTGACAGCAATTCGTCATACAGAATTGTCACTTTGGATAGAAGCGCTAGACCGTCATCTAAAAAAAAATTAGAAACCGTCAGCGCTCAACCTGAAGTAGCCGAAGCTTTGCTAAATCGCCTAAATCGAGCAATGGAAGATTTGGCAGCAGTGGCAGAGTATTTGGAGGGATAGCAATACAAAAGGTATTTTGGCTTACTAGGCAATAAGTATTTTGTACTGATGTGATATAAACGTTACACAGCAACTTGAATCAAGCTAATATTCTCCTCAAGAATATTTATTTCATCTTGAGATAGTATTTTAGGTTGCATTTGTTGCAGGTCAAGCAGTACCATTTCGGTATCCTCAGTATTAAACTTATAATACTCAGTTAAACTGCCGATGGGATAATTAAAGCCCCGATAGCGGTGTTTGAAATACAGTTCAATATTACCTCTATGCTCCCAAGTTTCTAATACTCTAATAGCAACACTCGAATAATGAACAAGTAAATCAATTTTTACTTCTGCTACTCGCTTGACAACGGGTCTTTGGGTTACTCCTATCTTGTACAAAGTGCCAATATTCGTTTCAATCTCCAAAAAATACAGACTAGAGGATAGAATACGTTGAAGTTGAGCGCGATACAGCTTTAAATCAGTAAGTCGATATGCTAAATCTGGGGCATTTTTATACAGAGCGTGTTTAAAAGCTAGCTCTAGCTTCAGCAGCTTTTTAAATAATAGCGGCTCTTGCACATCGTTGAATTGCTTGAACTTTAGCGCCCCAACAGGAATTTTACCCAAATCACTAAATTCATACTCAGGTGGAGTTAAACATATGTTTTTTCTTAACACTTCTGCTTTGAGTAAACCAGGAGTAACTAAGTAGGAACTAATAGGGTAATTTTTGGCTCCGTACTCCTTCCAGAGCAGTTTTAACTGTGCCAAATCCTTACCAGATAATTGAATATTGAAATTATCATAGAGTGGGAGAGTAGGGAATTGTCGGTTAGCTATGGGGCGACAAGTTTCTCCATGATGAGCAAAATGATGCTCTTTCATCTTGCCTTTTTTAGCCGTTAGATCACCATTACAGTAAGGACACTTAAGTGAAGTCTTCCCCCTGTTGATATCTTCAATACATATCAAGATACCTTCTTCATTTACACCATATTTCAGCCACATTGCCACACCATTATTGAATAGTTAAAGTCGCTTTTACAAGTGTGCTTCAACTTTTCAAAAATGTATCTATCTTCTGGAATAGTGTAATGTTGATTTGAAGAATGTAAGTGCAATGGAGTGAAGCCGCTTCATCGTCGCCCCTTGAGCTGCTTTCCTCCTCATCTGAGATGATAAATATTCCTTGTATGAATAAATACTAAAAAAATTCTTAGAGGAAAAGCCTAAAACTCAATTTAATTCGCTTGAAAAACTAAGCGGTTGTCTTGGCTGCTATCTGGAGGATAAAAAGCACAAACTACGGAGCGATGCCTACGGTGGTAAATTACGCTTCTGTGCTTTCAAGCGAGTCAAGCTACTATTTGTGCCATCGCCTCAGCAGTCAATAGTAATTAGTCATGTTAGGAGGCAGCAGTTGTCTCCCTATCTTTGAGCGTATCCGCCAAATTTCGTGCTTGGTTGATGAAATCCATGTTTTAGTAAACTGTTGTTTTGAAAATTTAGTATTTAGTTCAGCTTCTCCCCTCAAAGCTAAGAACCACATCAGCATTAATCATGAACTTCCAGGGGAATATTTAAAGTCATAGTAAGTGATTTATAGCTTTAGTCTGTGGTAAGTCAAAAACTGAACTATGAAGCTATTTTAGCTGTTTTATTAACTATTTAGGTAGATTTTTCTTGACACAGCAATTAGTGTTCTATAACGCATTTGATATCTATTCATTTACCAATCGCTTGAGCATAAATCTTATAAAGCAAATATTAAGCTTCACCGTAACATTGTTTAACATTCTCTCTTGTAGCCAGTGCCTTCGCCAAAGGGAAGCGCGATCGCTATTGTAGCTAGAGCGTCATAGCTAAGTGTAAAATTCGCTGCAATAAACTTGATTCCTGCTAAGAAACTTTTGAATTTAACGATATTGCAAGCATCAAGCTCTTTTTGAGTAGTGATAATTTGTCCAATCCCCGAATAAATCGGTTTTTCAAGCTTAGGTTTGGCATCACTATCGCCCTGTTTAGCAAGCGCTAAAGTATGAGAATATGTCATAATATATTAAATAATTTAATTACAGTTTTCAATAACATTATAGTTAAACATTCCCATTATTAATAATCGTATAGATGCGTTTTTACAATTTTTTACCGATAAATTTTAAAATCAAATAATAGCTTAATTATTTGCATTTTCAAGTAAATATCAATCTATCTTAATTAGAAAGCAGAATTTCTATAACTTTAAATTATTTACCATAAGCTTTTGCTTAAAATAGTCAGATTCCAGGAATTCGACATAGTATATTTCTTGTAACCAAGCTTTCAAATTGCATTTGCAAAGCAATAGCCGTTACTGGGTCATTAAGTAATACACCAGCTTCAATATTACGCTCGTGAGCCGCTTCTGTAAAATTAGCGGAGGTCACAAGTACACGCTCCTTATCTACAACAACACACTTGGCGTGTAAACAAGCTTTTGATTCTACACCCAGCGTCAGCGATCGCGGATCGTGAAATACTTCAGGTAGTCTTTTTCCTGGCCAAATATCTTGACGAAAACTACTGGCAAACTCCCGTAGTAAAGTAGATGTTGGTACTTCACTGTTATGCGGTCGATTAACGTTAAGAAACATTCGCACATTTAATTCTGGGTTAAAATCCATTCGTTCTGCCAGCACCATAAATAACTCTCGTGCTTTTTGTCTTTTATCAATAGCAAAGCTAGAAATCAGAACGCTTATTTTGGCAGTGCTAAACAACTCGCGCACAACAACACTAGTATCGCGGCTTTGAGAACCAGCAATTTCTGGGCCAGTCCAAACCAAATCAACGCGTAGGCGTAGCCCGCCGTAGGCATCGCTCACAGCTTGAGATGTACTTCGTTCCTCTGCCAAAAGTCGCAGTGTATAAGCAATATGCTGAGAATGTACGCCCATAACATTGAGGCGGTTGAGTTCATCAACTATGTCTCGATTTAAAGCCGCAGGGATGTAGTTAGCTACATTGGATATAGAAAAGGGCGGGGAAAGTCTGCCAGTTTCTAAAGCTGCTGCTAAATTAACAAGGGCTGGACGACTGAGGTTGAGAAAAACCATCAAACAAGTACCTGATCTGGAAAGAATTCTGCTCCTAGTCCCTCAACAGTAGCCACAACCAATGCTCTATCGAGAAACTCATTGCGGCGTTCGCAGGAAGTTTCCGCGATCAGTAGGCATCCGTGACAAGCAGATCCGTGTAAAAATCTTTCCTCTTGTACGTTATCTGGTTGATGTTGAGCGCATACTGGATCGTTAGAACAAAGTTTTCCCAACTCTAGGGCAACATTCAAATGTTCTTCAAGTTGATTCCCGACTTGTACAAGTCCTCCTAAAGTCCCTTCAGAACCGGGAGAACCGGTATATAAAAGGATGCCATAACCTGCATCACTGGCATAGATGCGTTCACGAATTGAACTAGCTGCATAACCACACTCCAAAGACACTGCTGTAATCAAGAGGTGTGATAGGGAATGGAGCATAATATAAGGAAGTCCAGGGAAAATGGCTTTTTCAGGGGGAATGCCTTTGCGATCGCGCCAGACATTGAAACCTCTTTCTAATTTTTGCCCCTGTTGTTTAACAGCCTTCCGTTGCTGCCAATCTTTTATCGCTTGTTTGTTGAAGGCAATAAACACCCCTTCGCCTTTATTTTCAATCGCAGGCACCCATTGACGTTCAAAATCCAAATCAGCACGCCGCACATTAATGCTTAAATCATCAATTTCTCCTTCAATATTAGGGATGGATGCCTCAAAACGGGTAAAGCCAACTTGGGCAATCACTTCTCGCAGACGATGCACTAACACTACCTGTTCTATAAATGGCAATAGTGCGGGATTGAAATTATCTAACTTGCGTTTACTAGCGTAAAACTCATCATTAGAAGTACCTATTTCTGCTGAACAAGAAAGTAAGGCTTCAATTTCTACTTGTTTGATGGTTTTAGAATCGCTGCTTCTTCCACTTTGACGGCGTTGAATTTCTGCCCAAACCACCTCTGCTCCAAATTTAGTTAAATCAGCATATTTAGGATTCCTTTTCAGATTTTTTTGCACTTCATCCAAGTCTTCCAAATATTCCAAGTCCTGTAAGTAATGGCGATCCACTACTTTTTTCAATTGCTCATCAGCATCTGGAATCGAAATCACGCTGAGGGTTTGAGCAAAATAGGCATTACTAGCAGAACGTACCAAAAGACGGTTATGTTCTGGTTCGTTGGTTTGGACAATATTACCTGATTTATCTGGGACACAGACCCAACAAGGTTCCTGAGCTTTAGCACCCAGCCAAGGACGATGCCCAAGGCATTGTCCGAAAACTTTGGAATTTTTGGCTTTAGCTATGGAAAGTGGACGACGAGCTTTACAGCCATCACAGCGCACAAAAATTTCTTCAAAGTCATTGCCAGAGCCACCTTCATCTAGCCACAGTTGTCCCCGACAGGTGGTTTTAAAATCATTATGGGCAAAGGCGTACCAGTCTATATCGCTTAGATGTCCATTTATACAAGCTTGCACAAAGCGGACTGGTACGTATGACACGCGCTGTCCTTCAAATTTTGATCCCTCCTTAACTGTTCGCCAGTTAGCTAGGGGACGGGTACGGTAATCTTTCCCGTTGAAGCGAATGGTTTGATCGACTTGAGCTACAAACCAAGCAGGAAAAATAAATGCATCCACACCAGTAAGAGGCATATTCGGGTCTGAAGTCTCTCGTGGTGGACTAAATAGTTCGATATTCTTAACTTGCAGCATTTCGCAGACTTTATCTTTCAAACGGTCTTCACGAATGGGCTGCATTTCGCCTTTCCAGTAGGTCAATCCCCCAATTACTACCGAGTATTTAGGTAAATCTACCATCGCTCCCGGGCCAAAGGTTGATAGAAGCTGGCTTTGGCGGATTTCTGCTTGTGGTTTTATTTTATTATTTGACTTCTTCATTAAACCTCTTCCTCTATTTCTAAACCAACGGGGTCACGCACAAAAAGTTTCACTACTGGCTCGACATCCCGCAAGCTGCGTTGGGCTTTGAATTTCTGCCGATCGCTACTTTCTTTGTCCGCCTTGGGGTCAAGGGCATCAAGTAGTAAAGGGGCTGCCATCTCTATTTCATTGCGTTGATATTGTAGGCGTTGGTCTTGCACGGCAATATGTTGCCATGTATCTAAACGGTCTATAACTTGTCGCCGGATTTCTTGACGCAGACTTTCGGCTTCATCGGCTTTTAAGGGGCTATGTCCTTCTGCACGTTTAACGATCGCATCCACAACAAAATTTAAAAGCAGGCGATGTTGGCTAATTTGAGCAGCACCAAGAGGCGCTGTCATCTCTGCATTACCTAATCTGGCAAGGGCAACGGTAACACCTGATAAACCCCGATCGATGGCGCGGGGTGAGAAGGGGGTAACGCTACTTGCTTCGACTGTGCGGTAGAAAGTATCATGCCAGATTTGAAAACGTTCGTAGTGAGAGCGATCGCGCGGTCGGTGAATGTTGAGTAAGGTAACGACTAAACCAGGTTTTTCAGCTTCTCGACCGACGCGGCTGGTGGCTTGGATGTATTCAGCAGTGGTTTTCGGCTGTCCTAAAACTACCATCAGCCCTAAGCGCGTGATATCTAGCCCTACGGAAATCATGTTAGTTGCTAGAGCAATATCAACTCTTTCTTGATCATGAAAAGGTAAAGCTAGACGACGTTTGGTATTAGCAACTTTGTTAGTGCTGATGCGAGAGGTTAATTCTTCTGGTTCATCATCAATTTTGCGATCGCAAAATAAGCTAAACGGTTCTTGGTAGCGACGGCGATCGCCATAATGACTCAGGCGCGAGTTTACCTCATCTTCCACTAGGCGGCGACTACCACCCAATTCCCGCAGGGAATTAAAATAACCTAGCAGTGTCATATAAGGGTCAGCAGGATTATGCGGATTTGTTTTCCCGCCGGCATCTTCCCAAGCTTGTTTAGCTGCTCCCAACAGGGCTAAGTATGCTCGTAACAGAACTACCTTGAGGCTGCGTCCTTGGGCTACAACTCCGACATAAAGCCGTCCAGGTGTTTTGGTAATTGGTACGGTTTCGGCAAAAAAGGAGTCGTGGCGATCGGGCCCAGGAGGCGGAAAAATATCTACCTGGCTGTGACTAAACAAAGCTTGAATTTGGCGCTCCGCACGGCGGACTGTAGCGGTGGAGGCAATAATCTTCGGTCGAATAGTTTTATTATTGTGCGTCACACTACACAGAACATCGATAACCGTTTCGTATAATCCCACCATTGTTCCCAGAGGCCCAGAAATCAAGTGCAATTCGTCTTGAATAATCAAATCTGGTGGGGGTAAATTTTTGTCTAAGGCTCGACCTTTGGTTTTAGCATCAGCTGGCCCAGTGAATCCTACTTTTTCATCAAAATGAGTTACCTTGCCAAATAGCGCTCCAGTTTGACCAACCCAAGGCAGATTCGCAAATTTATCAACGGTGGAAATTATGAAGCAAGGAAGCCGTCGATAGATTTGTTCATCTACGGCAATGATGGGTAGGGGATTGTTGCCTTTAAATACACAAGCAGGTTTACCATCTGCGTGTTTTTTCCGGTTGTCGCAGATTACCCGCAGGTCAGTAGGTGCATCGGCAAGTGGTAAAAGTTGAAACGATCGCGCTTTCAATTCCGTGCCACACCAAGGACACCTTTCTAGGGGAATCGGCTTTGGTTTATGAGGGTAATGCCGATCAAATTCATGAGTCCGCGCCCAAGCTGAATTATCTTTGTCGCCTTTTTTACCCATTTTATTGGGTGTGGCACCCTGCCCAACCCACAACCCAATCTCAAAGGGATGCTTACCTAGTCTAGGATTTTGCTGACGTTTTAGTTCTAAGGCACAGACAAGGGTTGCGGCTCTTTCCAATTGGTCTAGGGTCAGGAGGCGCAGAGTGTAGCGCATGAGAACGCTGACACCAGCAGAGTGGATACTAGGATCGCGCAGACGACGCAGCACCAGAGTGAACGCTGCCAACCCTAAATAGGCTTCGGTTTTGCCGCCACCTGTGGGAAAGAACAGCAAATCTACTATTTCCCGATCTGGATGTTCTGGTTGAGCAATGCTCAGGATGTTCAACAGCAGAAAAGCTAGCTGGAAAGGTCGCCACTTCGGTGGTGAAAAGTCTTCAGGGGATTTGTCTGGATTATCGTGAGTTAGGCGTTGTCTTCTAGCAGTTGCTAGGGCTTGGTTAGCAATTTGAAAAGCTTCTAGCACCAGAGGATCTTCTAAAGCTTGTAATCCGGCGGCTATGCGTTCTTTAATTCTGCTAGCTGTGGTTAATAATTCACTAGCAATCTTTCTCTGGTGCGGTTCAGTGGGGGCTGCGGCTTGCTGTTGGGTAATCCAGTCAGTATATTCAGACACCATTGGGTAAACCATCTGACATATTGTTGCCGCGTCTTTTGCCTTAGCTAGTGCTTCCATGCCTAGTTCTAGCCCCGGAATTTCTGCTGGTTCTACTCTGGCCACCTCTGCTGTGGGCATCCAGTTAGTACGAATTTCTTGACAGATATGATTCGAGCTAAGGATAGTAATAGCAGAAACATTGTGTCCAACAGCATATTCGCAATCGTTGCGGTATTGCAGGCTTGACACCGCTTCGTCTCTGTCTTGGCTGTTTTGCCCCCGCAAGTTAGGGCGGGATACAAAAGCGTCAGCAGTGCGGATGGTAAGGCAAGCTTGAAAAATAAAACTGATGTCGTGCTTTTGGTTGGGATTGTTGCTGCGATAGTTAACTAAGAATACTGAAACTGAACGCGTACCAACAGGGAGTTTTTGTTGAGGTGATGAAGCTACAGCCCGATTTGACACAAATAACTTTAAACCGTTGCTGTCTGGAACGTCAATCTGAATTTTTCGCTGATTTCCCAGCAGGGAAATAGGCATATTAATGCAATGAGGAGAGCGTTGCCATAATTCTTGCTTGGCCGACTGGGGATTCTCGCTATCATCTAATTCTGTTTCGCTTTCAATAAATTGGTAGTCACCCCACTGCACAGTTATATTCAGTTCGGTGGTATTTTCTGGTAGAAGAAAGCTCAAGCCAATGGAAGAAGGAAAGTGAGCTTTACGGGCTGAGGAGGTTTCGGGAGCATTGGCATCTTCATTAGTATCACTGCTACTAAGTTGTTCGAGTGTGTCGTCTGCTGTTTCGTCCGATCGCACTTCAACAGGCGCTCCAAAAGGTACTAAAAAACCGGTAAGATACCACTTAGAAGGAGCTTGGGTGAGGATTTCCTCGGCATATTCAACATCATCAGGGGTTGGCCCCACCAAGTCTAGTTGCATGGCGCGGATTAGATGCGATCGCACTTCGGCAGATGTGGTCATAATGAGGGCAGGGAACAGGGAATAGGGAACAGGGAACAGTAAGTGTTCATAAATGATTTAGGATGGCTATGCTTTTTTGGGAATTCATCGGTATGGCTAACGTTGAACCTGTCACATAGAAGTAGAGGGAAAATCAGGAATAGTTAAAGTCGTTTCCGTCGCCTTGCGAGATTTGGCTACTTTTTTAGTATTCCCTTTTGCCTTGGATTTCTCAGCAGCTTTACCGCCTAAAATTTCTGCTTCGGCGCGTTGCTGGTTGAGTTCGAGTAAACGGGCTAATACTTCGTCGTGAATTTCTTCGGGCCAACGGTAGCGCCAAGGCTTTTTCTTCTGGCGTTTGCTGGTGCTTTCGTCGTCTTCTTCGTCTTCGTAGTCAAGCAGGAAGGTGCAGTCTGTGGAAATGTCTGTCCAGCCGTAAGCATCAAGGACGGCGCGATCCATTTGGGCGTGGAGTAAGCGTAGTTGTAAAATATCGGGGTGGCGTTCCTCGGGATCGTGGAAGCGGTTGTATGTGTCGGTGAGTCCTTGGTTGTTGCGAACCATTAAGGCGGCGCGATATTCGTAGTAGGTTTTTCCTACAGCTTCTAGGATGGGGCTGGTTTCCCAGTTTTCGGGGAAGGGGAAGGTTTCAAAGCAATCTGAGGGGGTGTAACGAAGCGTATCTCCCATTGATGAACCTAAAAATCTTGTCCATATTTCATGTATGCGAGATTGTAAAATACAGAAAAATGAATTTTGGTCATTTGCAAATACTATCAATGAATCAGAATGAACAATTTTACTTTGTAAAAATGCAAATGAACTATGTTGATTAACACGAGAAACAACTAAGACCCGATTAAGTTGAGATATTGCTCGAAATAAAGCTGGTGTCGTTTCACCAAAACGCCACCAATATTTAGCACGAATTTCTCGATTTTGTGCTAATCTTGCAGGTTTAACTTTTTCCTCTATAATATTCATTAAATCAGGATAATTCCTCGCTTCCTCCTCACTCATTTCACCCAAATTAATCACATACCGATGATGTGCATGAGTAGGACTAGAATTGACTTCTTCACCTCCAAGATAAGGAAATATTCTTTCTAAATTTTTGGAATTTTTTACAATTAATTTTTGCATTTCTGCTATTGGTGTTGCGTCCTGCTTATCATCATCAAAAGTAAACCCCATTCCATAAACCATACTACCTTTAAAACTCTTGCCAGCATTTGCTAATAATATCTTTGGATTATTGTTTACTGCTGTATGAAATAGAAAAGCGGAAATTAAATCAACTTCTTTATTATCTAAGCATTTTTTACCTACATAATTATATAACCATTTATCTTTAATATATTTACCCTTAAAGAGATTAATAACACTCACTACAACAGCAGCTAAACCCGGCCAACTTAAACGTTTTTTTGCATTATAAATAGTTCCGCCATTTTCACAAATATATCTTAAACCAGTACTGCGTGTATCTCCTTGCGCTATACTATTAGTAGCGATAAAGCCAAAAGTGGCATTTTCTCGTAATAACTCAAACGCCCTTCTAAAAAAGTATGATACTAAATCCCCTTGACCTCCAGATTCGGGATTAACAACTTTCAACCAATCTAAATAACTATTACCAAAGTTAGAAGAAATTTTACTTCCACCCAAAAAAGGCGGATTACCAACAATCGCATCAAAACCCGGATTATCTCTATCAAATACTTCTGGAAATTCAATCTCCCAATTAAACGCGGGAACAGGTTTTTCACCATACCGCAACTCTGCACAAATTCGCCTGACATCTAAATCATCTTCTTGATTTTTCTGCCTATTATAAAACTTTAACCATAAATTATCACGCTCATCCTTTCTCGCCTTGTCTTTATCCTTGGCGAAAAATGAAGCTATAACCAAATCCCCTTTCAGCCGAATATCATGCAATTCCGTTTCTATATTATTGTAAAAATCGCGTTTTGCTGCATAATTATCCTCATCTAACTTGTGAATTTCATCTCTGTCAAACTTCACCTTCTCCATCGAGAGATTAAACAAAGGTAAATTTGGGTCTGTATAGGTTTTATCTTCATCCCAATTAAACGTTTTTATTTGTTTAAAGGTTAACCCAACTAAAGAATCTCCCCACTTCAAAGCATGGTCTAAAAATGTAAAAGGATGAGCTTTCGCCAAAGTCGCCAACCACAAAGATAACTTAGCCAAATTCACTGCAAAAGGGTTTTTATCCACACCATACAAACACCGTTGCGCCACTAACCGCCGCGCATAAAGTAACGGTTCTTCATCAATTGGAATTTCAGGTAATACGTTTTGCTTATTCCACGTTTCAACTAATTTTTCAGCCAACTGACGACAACTTTCCACCAAGAATGCGCCCGAACCCATCGCCAAATCACAAATTTTCAACTCTAAAATCTGCTCAGGTGTCGGGTTTTCTCCCAAAGCCGATAAAATCGGTCTGAGAGTTTCTTTCACAATCGGCTCAGTCAAAGCACGAGGCGTATAATGAGAACCACTACGCCGCCGTTCTTCCCCCGGTTGCAAATACAGAGAACCCACAGGCATTAAACTCGGCGTTTTCGGTGATACCTTGCGTCCTAAAGCCGCCACTACATCCTCTGGTGTCCTCGCATCCTTTAACTCTGTCAGCGATTTACCAGTAATTTCGCAACCCGCAACATCCTTTAAATATTTAGCCCGTTCTCCCACCTTAGCTTTGAGAACTTCCTCAACGCTGACAACAACTGTCACCGAAGATTTAGAACCTTTGGGTTTACTCCAAACACCGATAGCAGGACTACTTGCTCTTTCTACCTCGTAGCCCATAATAGCTTCATAAACAGACCCAATTTGTTCAACATCCAAAGAACGATAAGACAGACGTTCTCCATCCAGTACCAACAAACCTTGCAATACCCTGTGAATTACCCCATCTGACACGCGAGGGGGTTCGAGACTTTCCCCCGTTTGATATTCTGTAGATTGGGGACGACCTTCTAAAAACGGATATTCATCTGGGTCAAATAGTTGCCCATGACGAGCAGGTAAGTACAAATCAGCATGACCGCCGCCGTCGTAAACCAAACGGAACAGACTCAGCAACCATGCCCAAGCACCATACCTCTGATCCATTGTATCCGGGTAGTTGCCTGCATCTTCTCGCAAGCGCTCGTAAAGTCCACTGACTGAGTAGTAGCGTGTATAAACTGCATCTTGAGACATCAGTCCCCGGTCTTCAGCGTAAAGCAGGAACACCAACCGCAGCAAGATAGTAATCAGTCCACCGTAAATATGCTGAGGCGCAGTAGTGGCAATGTCACTCACTAAGCGGCTTTTACTGCTTGCATCTGCTATTTGGAAGCCGCGCAGTAAATCCCATAATGCCTCTAATACCTGCTCTGCAAGCTTTATAGAGACATCGTTTTGATATTTCCGACTTTTTTCCAGGATTGCAGACAAACGGCGATCGCTCGGAACATTAAACAGTCGGTCAGCCGAGAGTAACATCTCCATTGCACCCAAAATCAGCCGTCCAGATACCTCACACATTGCCTGTACAGGAAAAGTCAGGTGTCCCGATGACTCCCCAAGTGGTGCATATACCAAACGCAATTCTGTACCGTTGCACAATAGCCCAGTATAAACTTTCGTTTCTTTCAAAAGCCGCTCAAACTTAGACTGGGGGCTGGCGTGCCAACCAGTAGATTTACTATCCTCCGCGCCTGCATTGTCAAGTTCAGTACCATCAGGAAGCACCTGTACCAGCATCATCCAGTTGCCATTAGGGTCGGGTACAGCATAAGTGGGTGTCAAAACTTCGTTGTAATCTGGGAGTGCGATCGCTAATTCCTCTGGACTGGCAACTAAATCTTCTGCTTGCCAACCCAAAACATTAATAGTAAAAGCAGAAAAATCGTCAATTCCAAAGGTTTCCTTGTCTATGTCACTGGAGAGGGGTTCGCGTCTGGCAACTTCTTGCAGCGTTTGTTGCAGTTCCACCACATTGCGGTTAACCACAGCTTGGGCTGCTGACAATGCAGGAGGAGAGACTACCAACCCCACAGGCTGGAGAAAGCCCAACCATTCTTTATGTAAGCGAATTTCTGGATCGTTTGCCATTGTTTACACTTCCTCTAGCCGGAAATCGGCCATAAATAAATTACGCCGACTGGCTCAATCCGCACTGCTTTCACTTTGTAGGCGGCTTCAATCCGGGCTGGTTCTGAAATTAGTTCGGTTGCGATCGCTTGAAGGCGTTTTTCCCAATGGCGACGGTCTGCATCCAATTGACGCTGTTCTTCTATGAATGGAAGAGACAACTGCACTGCCTTAGATTCTTCCTGACACTTGATAATTCGCGTCTGTTGTTCTTCCAGAATCTTCTTCATCTCACTAGCTTCTTTAGTACCCCGATTGACCAGCTTTTTCTCAGCACTTTCTGCCAAACCTGTGGCGCGGCGTTCCAAATGGGGAATTAATTCTGCTACATCTTGGGCAGCACTTTTTTTCAGTCGCTCTTTCACCCCTTCGGCAACTTGCAGCAAGTGTGGGGAAGCTAGGGAATTTTCCAGTAATTCCAGTACGTTGTCTTTCTCACCTTCTCTTAAAGGCTGAAGTTTCTTGCGTCCCCGACTGGTTGGATCTGACCACTCTGCGGCGACTGCAATCACCTGATCGTGTAAGCGAGAAGCCCGTTCCCCGTATAGAGCCAGCCGTCCCAGTGCAATCACTTTTGGCATGGGGTCATCAGTCAGACAAACACAAGCACGAGTTAATTCATCATGCAAGAAACCCTGAGCTAAAAATCTACTCAGTAAACGCTGGACAATTCTGTGTTCTAAATGCAGATGAACTACATCCCCATCTAAAGAACCAGGATCTCGAAAGACTACAGGGCGAATCGGTGCTTCTTTCCGCCATTCCCAAGGCTTTTGTCCGATTTTTCGAGGTGTTCTCAGGGTATCAAGTGTTGTTGACCATGTTGGATCTGCACCAGTACGCTGGTCGAGAGCCGGAATTGTCCAACGCGCAGTTACAGGATTGTTAGCAACCTCATTCACATCTACAGGGGCAAGTGTTGGGACTCCCAGAATTTCTAAAGAAGCAGAGATGGCATCACGAAAGTGGTGGTCATCTAATCCCAACCAATCCCGCGATTCTTTCAACATTTCTTGTAAATTCTCTACTTGTTTAGTCAAATCCTGTTGGCGGAGTCTAGCTTGTTCTAGTTCCTCGTTAATTACTTGCGTGTTTACTGTTTCTTTGTTATTAAGTTGTTCTGCCTGATTAATCGAATCGGCAAGATTATTTACTTCTTGATGACGAATACCATTAGCTAGTAAGCGTGATACATTTCTTTCAACCACTGGTGCAAGGCTGCCCAGTTCTTGTTGAATCGTGGCTGTTTTCCGCACCAATACATCCAATACTTTGTCTTCTGTGCGTTGCGGTAAGACAAAGTAATAACAATGGACAACAGGCGATCGCTGTAATTTGCGGTCAATCCGTCCGTTACGCTGTTCCATCCTTGATGGGTTCCACGGCACATCAAAATGGAACAAGTCAGCACAATTGTTTTGGAGGTTCACCCCTTCTCTTGCTGCATCTGTGGCAATCAGGATTCGCAGGGGATGACGTGCCGGGTCAGCATTAAATGCACTTTTAATAGCTTCGCGGCGTTCTTCTCCAATGCCCCCGTGAAATACATCTATGCGTTCATGTTCGCGGTTAGAGCCTGCGATGCCTACGGCGGGCTGCGCCAACGCACTTTGTAATTGCTGTTGTAAATAACGTTTAGTATCTGTATATTCTGTAAAAATAATTACTCGCCGTTCTAACCAAGCAGCATTTGGTTGACCCAGATCGGGACAAAGATTTTGGCGAATCCACTTCACCAGTTGTTGAATTCGAGGATCTGGCTGGTAGCGAGAGGAATTCGCTACATCTGCCATTTCATCTAAAATTGCTAATTCCCGCGCACTCTGTCCGGCAGCTTGCATAGTAGCTGCTACTATTTGAGCATCTTCTTCTGCAATTACTTCCTCTTCGGAAAATTCAGCCCGTTCGTCATCTGCACCAGGGGATTCAAACAGCAACGGTAGACTGACTTGATGTATCGAAGGACGGTTCGCCGTTTGTTTTTCCATCGCCGTCCGATGCACCTTTAAAGTCCGAGCAAATGCTTCAATGGAAGACAAAAGACGCTTTTGTAGTGAAGTAATTACTAACATCGCCGTAGTCTGGGTAGACTTCGCTGCATCTTTGAGTCGTTCCTCACGCAGATTGCGATATTGTTGCAGCAATTGGGATAATTTGAGTTCTGGCGCGTCTTCTGGCAGGTTATCAATAACTATAGGAAGAACGTAGCGTTGGGGAAACTCTTCTCCGATCTCCCGTAAATCTTGTTTTAAGCGTCGCACCATTACAGTGTCCAGCAACTTGCGATTACGAACGGGTACTCCTCGGCAGAAACGCTGGGGATCAAGAATTTCTAGTAAGGCGGCGAAGCTGTTGGAATGCCCGTTGTGGGGTGTTGCAGACAAAAACAGCTTGTGTTCAAAACGCGGTGCTAAGTCTCGAACAGTGCGTGTTAACTGTGAATCCACAGCATATTTTGCACCACTCGCAGGTGCAGCATTGTGAGCTTCGTCAAGGATGAGCATGGAAGCAGCTGCAAAATCACCAAGCCAGTCCCGTAACGGTGCGGCATAGGTTTCATCTCGTAGCAAGGCGTGGGAAATAATGAACCTAGTGTGTGTCATCCAAGGGTTAATTCCATAACCCCGTTCTTGACGACGCGCAGCAATAAACTCACGGTCAAGAATCATGAATGTGAGTCCAAAGCGACTCTCCATTTCTTCTTGCCACTGTCGTACTACTGACGGCGGACACGAGATAACGACTCGTCTAACCTTTTGCCGCATCAACATCTCACGCAGTATCAGCCCTGCTTCAATTGTCTTGCCCAACCCTACATCGTCAGCAATAAACAAACCAACTCTTGGCATCAGCAAAGCTTTACGTAGCGGCTCTAATTGATAAGCTTTGACTTCTATACCGGCTCGGTAAGGCGCTTGAAAAAGCTTGGCATCTGTGGAGGTTACGCAATTCCACCGTAATGTGTGCAGATAGGCAGAAAATAGACGCGGATTATCAAAACCTCGATTCGCTATGGAATCCCATGATGTCGCCCCTACGATTTTGGCATCTATTTCCCGTTCCCATAGGACTTCTAGCGATTCTCCTAACGCATCATCTTCTAAACAAGAAAGGCTAACTTTAGTGTCTTGCTCTGGAGACGGTTTCGACACAACTTCTTCTACAAGATACTGCCGCGATCGCACGCGCACAATTTGTCCAGTTATAACCTCAGTCACTTGCATTTCCCTCTGAATAGACTCGCAGCAGCTCTTTTTTAGTGAAAATCATTCCCCTTCCTCATCAATCTCTCATTGCTAGATCAAATCTGCGTAGGCGCAGCTTGCCGTAGGCATTGCTTTTCATTGCAAGCGC
Source organism: uncultured Nostoc sp. (assembly GCF_964245445.1). GTDB lineage: Bacteria > Cyanobacteriota > Cyanobacteriia > Cyanobacteriales > Nostocaceae > Nostoc. Next base: position 15,905 of record NZ_CAXTNE010000032.1, on the reverse strand, counting down.
CCACACCAAAATTGAGCAAGTATTGCTCCTCTAAACAAACCTGCTTTCCAGAATTAATCTGGTAAATGTTTGGTCAACAGTTTCTGCCCCTGCTCACCCATCTCTTGCAGTATTAACTCAATTTGCCTCATTGCCATAGGCGACGGCTTGGCGTGTCCGTTTTCCCACCGATTTGCAGTCGGATAAGTCACGCCCAATGTTGCGGCGAATTGCTCTTGTGTTAGACCAGTACAAATACGAAGTTCTCGGATGAGCTTCCCAACTTCTGGTTGGTTGATTATCAAAGGTTTTTTGATGGTCATTTAGCTCAATTCCTATTACTTTATGTGATCAATGATATATATTTCATTACATCGTAGTAGTGGTAAACCTGTATTGTAAGTTCGAGAATATACCGAATCTTTTCATGAATTTCGTACTGATCAGTAATTATATTTAGCTATTTTATAGTATATTGTGATACTTAAATAGTACTGTTCTTGGTTAACCCTCAGACTCTGGCTTTAGAAAAGCTTTGCAATAGACTGCTCATTTCAGCCCCCAAACCGTGCTGCTGGCTCAAGCTCTATACATTCTTGTAAATGAGAACGACTTTGGTGAACAAGCCCTGCCAGTACTGGAAGCCAGGTTTGCTCATTTTCGATCAATGTCGCTGCTGCTTTTCGACGTGGAAGCCTTACAGATAATTGATTCCCTAGCCGAAACATTACATTGTCCCAACCCGCATCAACAAGATGAATTAGCAGGTGCATCAGATTTGGATGCTGATTTGATAACAGACTGTAAACAAGGGTTATATCTATTTCGACATCTGATAGTGGTGTTCCTATTGAACTCGATTTTTTGTCTGACACCTTGCCTCCTTTACTTAGATTCACAAATGGAGAGATTATATTTCATGCAGAGAAACTGTATTTTCAGAAATGAGCAAGGTAGCCACCATCAACTGCTAAAACTTGACCCGTAATGTAAGATGCGGCTGGAGAAGCAAAGAACACAACTGCACCTGCAACTTCTTCTGGAGATCCCCAACGACCGAGAGAAGTTCGCTTTTTCAACCATTGGGCGACTTTTAGATCGGCAACCACATCTGCATTGCTCTGTGTTGCGAAAAAGCCGGGAGCAACTGCATTGACAGTAATTCCAAAAGCGCCAAGTTCAGCAGCAAGGGTGCGAGTTAGGGCTTCGAGTCCTCCTTTAGCTGTTGTATAAACTGCATCGCCTGCATCGGCAAGTTGTCCTGCGATCGATGTGATGTTGATGATTCGACCATTACCCTTGTGTATCATCAGTTTTGCCGCTTCTCGTGACAAATTGAATGGTGCAATCAAATCAGCATTAATTAATCGGCGCACTGCATCCATTTCAAACTCGAACAATCCACGACGATCGCGCATTCCGACATTATTGACGAGAATATCTAAACACCCCTGCTTTTCTTGGATCTCTATAAATGCATTTTGAACCGCAATTTCGTCTGTCACATCAAACGGTAATGGAAAAACAAAACCGCCGCTTGCCTCAATAACTGCAACTGCTTGATTAAGACGTTCCAGGTTTCGCCCATTGACGATAACACGCGCACCAGCTTTAGCAAGTGATTGGGCAATTTCTAGCCCTAGTCCCCCTCCGGCTCCAGTTACTAAAGCAATTTTTCCAGTTAATGAGAACTCTGATAACGTCACAACATTTACTTTCCACAATTATATTGAGCCGAGATACCAATAGCTTGACAACAGAGTTTTAATAATAGAAATGCCCTCACCAAAGGGCAAGGGGCTATGCTACGCGCTTAGGAAAAAAGAACACTCACGATAAAATTGAAATTTTGGATTTATAACGGCTTTTATACCACATATAGTATATCGGAATACCGAAGTTTACAATCCGGATAAATAACAAAACCTTGCTATTGGATGAGGTTTCAATTTCTTTTAAAGCGTCAGCGTGGCGAAAGGGTCATTGGGCCTCATTGAGATTGAACCGGATAGTTACCAAATATGAGACACTAAGCATGAATACAATTTCATATGAACGCTCATTTGTAAAAAAAGTGCTAATAAATTTTAATTGTCAACTATATAATTGTTGCTATTTATGCTGAAAATAAGGAAAACTTATCGTTTTCAGGGCAATGCAAAATAGTACAAATTTAAGCATCGATTGTGTAGACAAGCTTAAGGTACTGACGGATTAGGGCAAACGCATCTTGAGGTACGTTCCCTTGTAACATTGGTCAGTGTAGATGTGTGGGGCGGTTTTGCCAAAGTCATTTTTGAAGAGGTCACTGGATGACAAGAATAGATTTGATTTTTTATAGTGGTGGTGGTGGACACCGCAGCACTGCAAATGCTTTGTCCCAAGTCATCAACAAGCAACAGCCGAACTGGCAACCCAGGCTAGTCAACATTGAAGAAATTGAAAATATAGAGCAAGCGGATATGTTCTATAAAATGACTGGTAAGAATGGAAATGATATCTACAACCTGGTACTAAAAAAAGGCTGGACATTCCTCATTCCATTATTTCCATTACTTCGGACTCTGGCAAAGGCAAACATTCGTCAAAATTATTCTGAGCTGATAGCTCTGCTTGAAAATCACTGGGGGAAGAATCAGCCGGATTTAGTAGTATCCTGCATTCCATTTTATAACCGAGTACTCAGGGAAAGCTTACAAAAAGCAATGCCCACAACACCCTTCGTCACTATTCTTACGGATTTTGCGGATTCTCCTCCTCATTTCTGGATAGAACCACAGGAGCAATTCTTAATCTGTCCTACTGAACAAGCAGTCGAACAAGCACGCGCGTTGGGGCATCAGGAAAAGCGAATCTTCCGCACATCAGGATTGGTAATTAATCCCCGGTTCTACGAACCCATTACTGTCGATCGCCGAAGCGAAAGACAACGCTTGGATTTAGATCCAGATTTGCCCACTGGATTGGTTCTGTTTGGCGGTTATGGCTCTAAGGTTATACTCGAAATTGCCCAACGTCTCGAATGTTTTCAAGACAAGCTCCAACTCATTTTTCTTTGCGGGCGAAATGAAGAGTTAGCTTCAGCACTCCTTCAAAGTCAAGGTTTTCAGAAGCGGTTTGTCACTACCTTTACTGAAGACATTCCTTATTATATGCATCTTGCCGATTTTTTTATTGGTAAGCCAGGACCTGGTAGCCTCAGCGAGGCTACGGCCATGAAGTTACCTGTGATTACAGAACGCAATGCCTTAACTATGATTCAGGAAACATTCTCTTGTGAATGGATTACGGATAAAGAAGTCGGGATTGTAATTTCTAATTTTCACAATATCGAGAGGGCTGTCGAAAAGCTAATTCAACCAGAAAACTATTCTCACTACCGGGCTAATCTCAACACCCTTAATAACCAGGCTGTATTTGAAACAGTTGATATTTTGGAAAAAATTTTGAAAGCTCCTATTTAAGTAAGGATTCAGGTTAACTAGAGTTTAGACTAAAAGCAGGCGATCGTTAACAAACGAGTGTACGTGTCGTTAGTATAAAATTTTTGGAGGGACAGTCTGCGGTTAACACAGACTCCCAACGCCTGTAGATGAGAGAATAACCACAAACTCTCACCTGCCAATATGAAACTTGCCAAACTTGAAGAACTTCGTCAAGCCGCTTATGAGCATTTAGGTAGAGCGCATAATGTGACCTTTGAACTGACGGATGCAATATTGCTGACTCGTAACGCCTACAGTTTGGCAGTTTCGTTCTCCTCGTGGCGTGGGTGGTCGGCGCCGGTGCATTCTTCAAGACCATAGGTCAAGAGCGGCAGACTGTGCCCGGTTTTGCTTTTAAAGGTCGGCTGCTCGTCGCAGCTTCGGATGCCGATATGCTCGCCTCTGCGTACATTGACACTCACCTGGGTACACCAGCCGGAGCAGATACGCTGTCGGTGATACGGCTTGACCGGCCGCCTGCTGAGATGCGATCGGCTACGCGAGTGCCTTTTGCGTCTCAACCGCCTCACCGATATGATTCCCAAGTGTCGAGTTCAGGGAAAAATCCGCATTGGTAGTCTAGAAGTGGTAAATTCCAAAATCAATGTCATCGCCTTGCGGCGTCAAGTCGGCATAATTTTTCAAAAACCCAATCCCTTTCCTTTCTCAATATGGCAGAATCTGGAATTACCTTTGCCAGAGCATGGCATCAGCGATCGCTACCAAATTGATACAATTATCGAAACCAGCCTCCAAGATGTAGGGCTATGGGATGAAGTAAAAGACCGTCTGCAATCTTCAGCTTTAGCTCTTTCTGGTGGGCAGCAGCAACGTTTGTGCATAGCTAGAGCCTTGGCTTTGCAGCCAGAAGTCTTACTACTGGATGAACCTTGTAGCGCCCTCGACCCTATTTCCAGCAACGTTGTTGAAGATTTAATTATCAGTTTGCGCCAGCGCTATACTCTGTTAATTGTTACTCACAATCTGGCTCAAGCCAAGAGAATTGCAGATCGAGTCGCTTTATTTTGGGTACAAGACGGCATTGGACAACTGATTGAATCAGGTACTGTAGAGCAGGTTTTTAATCATCCTCAACATCCTTTAACAGTTGCTTATGTAACTGGTGCCAGGGGTTAAATCCACAAGCTAATTTTTTCATCCCAAGGGGCAGGTTTGCTAATTTGCTTCCATATAGGACTATACAACGCTTCATGTAGTTCGCGTGCTAGTACCACCAAACCTGCATAACCAGCGTAAGCATGGTGACGTTCATGGTTAATGTCTAAAAAAGGAATTTGCGCTTTGAGTGCTGTATATTTATTTCCAGCCCCAGCAATCAACACATCAGCTTTTGTTTGGTTTAATACCTTTAATAATGCCTGGGGAGTTGTGTCCGACAAAACCATTCCATCTTCACCAAGATATTGTTTAATTTTAGCTTTCTCCTCCTGTGTTGTTTTGCCATCCGTAGCTGCAATAACTTCCATTCCCAAGTCTTGGGCTGCTAAGATCAGTGACCAACTTTTCACACCACCAGTAGAAAGAAGAATTCGCTTACCTTTTAAATCAGCAAGGTAAGGAGCTAAAGCAATATCTAGAGCAGCATTTTCTTGGGCAATTAACTTTTCTGTACGTTCTTGAAGCTCATGGACAACAACACTATCTCCCAAGGATATGCTTAATTTTGCTGCAACATTCTGTAAACAATTGTTTAAGTTAGTCGCACCATAGAAAGACTCTTCAATATAAGGAATTCCATAGCGTTTTTCCATAGTTTGTGCCATTTGTATAGCTACATTTGAGCAAAGTACTACATTCAATTTGGCACGATGAGCATAGCAAACTTCTAAATAACGAGCATCACCTGTAATTTTGGAAAGAACCCGAATACCCATTTTTTGTAACAATGGTAGGATATTCCATGTTTCACCTGCAACATTATAATCACCAACAATATTAATATCAAATGGTGTGATAACTTCAGGTTCTGCTGTACCAATGACAGCATTCAATAAAGTTTCATTACCGATGCGATTCCCTAAGTTTTTACTACCAATAAATCCATCTGCATTTACATAGACAACTGGAATGTTAATTTTTTGTGCAGCTAGCTTACAGACACTATCAATATCATCACCAATCAAAGCAGACAGACAAGTAGCGTAAACAAAAATAGCGGCAGGATGATAGCGGTCAGCAACATCCACAATAGCTTTGTACAGTTTATTTTCCCCACCAAAAACGATATTACCCTCACTAAAGTCAGTAGTAAAAGCTGTTTGATATAATTCAGAACCTGATGAGAGGCTACCATGAGTTGCCCAAGGATTATGAGTACAAGAAACAGCACCATGTACTAAATGAACAGCATCAGTAATAGCTCCGACAGAAACCATCGCTCCGTCAAAAGGACAATTTCCTTGGGTTGAACCTGGTTGTGGTGGTTTTGTGCAAGTGAGTTTTTTCTGGTTAGATTTGCAAACTGTTTCACTGAGTGCTTCGTTAATTGTTACTTGAGTATTCTTCATGTTTTTTCTCCTGTTGAAGATGAATACAAAACAGCCAAGAATGAGGAGTTAAGAGTGTATTGTCTCTCTATCTTCTTTCTTTTATTATTCTTAATTACCAATTTTTCTCACTATTATCCACTCCTCGTGATATGTCGTGTTAGAGGAAGTTTATTGGGACTGATTTCTGGAAAATTACAAAAAACAGCAATTGAGCCACTAGTATTTCAGATAAAACAAGCAACTATTCTGACGCATTCTGTATTTTTAGAAAGCCTGTTATAGCAATCCTTAATTGCATGAGGTACATCTTAGCTTCTAACCTCTAGCCCCTCTCCTCAACGAGATGTAACTCACTAAAATGAGAACCACTATAATTTTTTTGCTAATTTTAGTTTATCTAAATATTAGTTATGCTAATATTTAGATAAACAATTATTGTTGTTATATTTTTAAACCAAATGTTATTAGATAATTAAACAGAATAATTAGGTACATTGTCTCTCTGTACCTAATTATTCTGTTTGATGATTTAACTAAGGAATTTAATTTTTTACTAATACTTTTATAGGTATCTTATTTAACGCTTATAGCACCTTAGATTTAGGTCATCATAACCTTATTAATTTTAATATACAGTAAATCTATCGATTAACCGGATTAAAGCGTGGAATTTCTTTTGAAATTTGAATTCTGGGAGCAGAGTTTTGATCGTCTGAATGAGTATCTACAACAATTGCAAGCAGAGGAAAAGAAACGCGATCGCTCATAGGTTGCGATTGACATTACCATCGGTTAGGGAAAGCGTCGTAACTCGCGTCTTGAATGCCCCACGTAAACTCGTCTTCGAGACATAGACTCAGCCCGAACACGTTAAACGTTGATTTGGGGGTTGCAGCAGTATGACAATGACCGTTTGCGAAATCGACCTGCGCGTGGGTGGCACTTAGCGCTATGTCTTGCATGACTCCGGTAACGACATTGAACACACATTTTTAGGAGAGTACCGTGAAATTGTGCCGCCGCAACGATTGATTGCTGCCAAACACTACGAACCAGTTCCCAACAACGACCACCTGAATACGTTTACCCTGACTGAACAAGACGGAAAAACGACGCTGCACATCGCAATGCAAGGGTTGCTCAAGTACTTAGTCGCTCTATGGGCGATTTCCAAAAGGGTACTCATGCCCTAAAATGGGATGGGGTGTGTAAGGTTCTTCTAAGAATTTGCGCTCTTGATCAGACAGTTCTAAATCCACCGCCTCGACAGCCTCTTTGAGATGTTCGATCTTGCTAGCGCCTATTATGGGAGATGTTACACCTGGTTGATGCAATAGCCAAGCTAGGGCAATTTGTGTGGGTTTAACCCCTCGTTTTGTAGCTAATTCAACTACGCGCTCAACTACTTGAAAATCTGAATCTTGATAGTAGAGATTGTGAGCGAATTCGTCAGTTTTTGCACGTAGTGTTTGGCCATAGTCTGACTTGCTGCGATTCCCTGACAAAAAGCCCCGCGCCAGGGGACTCCAAGGAATAATACCAATCCCTTGATCTCGGGATAGAGGTATTACTTCTCGTTCTTCTTCTCGATAGACTAGGTTGTAGTGATTTTGAATTGATACAAAGCGAGTCCAGCCGTGAATGTCTGCTGTATAAAGGGCTTTAGCAAACTGCCATGCGTAAACACTAGAAATCCCCAGGTAACGGACTTTACCTGCTTTCACAAGATCATGAAGTGCTTCTAGGGTTTCTTCGATTGGTGTCTCATAGTCCCAACGGTGAATTTGGTATAAGTCTACATAATCGCTCTGTAGTCGCCGCAAAGAAGCATCAATGCTATCAAAAATATGTTTGCGAGATAGTCCTCGATCATTTGGACCATCGCCGACTTTACCATGTACTTTGGTAGCAATAACAACCTGATCTCTGTTTGCAAAGTCTTTGAGCGCTCGCCCGACAATTTCTTCACTAGCGCCCAAGGAATAGACATCGGCGGTATCAAAGAAGTTAATCCCCAATTCCAAAGCCAGTTTTATAAATGGGCGACTTTCTTCTTCTTCTAATACCCATTGGCGCAATTTACGGGAGCCATAAGTCATCGTGCCGAGGGTGACACGCGATACTTTGAGTCCAGTTTTGCCAAGATTTACATATTTGATCATACTGTCTGCTCTACTTTTGTTGGGATACTTAATAACGTTGTGACATTTCTAGAGCCAGTTGGGAGATGCAATTGGCTTCATCGGTGCGTCCTCAGAAGCTGTAGTGTTAGCTAGTTGTTAATGAATCAGTAGAATGTTGTTACCAGAGGCTTTGCACTTTTCTCGTATACCTGATCTGCCTAGAGTATTGCAAAGCTATGAGCATTACTTTGCAACAGCTAGGATTTAAATACTATATACCAATCGAGTTACCGGAGTTAATGACTATAAGATTAAGAATCAATCCAACGGCTCACTGCTGGCAATTGTGTAGAGAACCATAGCGCACCTAAGATATTTAGACTGCCACAGACAATCAAGGCATTAGTCGCACCAAACTTATCTGCCAAAGTTCCAGCTAACAGATTCCCAAAGGGTATCATACCCACCATTGCTAGGGCATAAAAACTCATCACCCGTCCGCGCTTATCCTCGGCAACTAGGGTTTGGATAATCATATTACTACTGGTAATCAGGAGGATAGAAAAGCAGCCTGTAAACACAAGTATGATTATGGATAATCCAACTTGACGCGATAGTGAGAAGGAAATCAGACTTATCCCAATCAAGACTTGAGCGACTACAATCAAACGTTCTAAACCCACAATCCCTCGCCTAACACTTAGATACAAACAAGCAAACAACGAGCCAATGGGCGCTGAGGTGCTGAGGTGAGCCATCGTAGTTGCATCCCCATTTAAAATCTTAGCCGCGAAGACGGGCATGAGCGCGACATGAGACATCCCGACTAAACCTTGTAATGCCAGTATTAATAAAATTGCTCTAATCGGCTGCAACTTGGAGATATATTCAAAGCCCTCCCGCAATTTGTGCAAAGTATCACTCAGGCTCGTAAGGGTTTGCATTGGTCTGACTTTCAGCCGCATCGCTAGCAGGGTAAAGATGGCAGGAATATAGCTGAGGGTATCGTAGAGAAAACAATATTTCACCCCTAGCGTCGCAATCAAAATCCCGCCCATAGCGGGCCCCAATACCAGCGAGGAACTTAACATCACTGAATTCAAGGCGATCGCATTACTCCAATCAGCGCGATCATCTACGGTTTCGGTGACGATTGTATGACGCACGGGCATATCTAATCCCTTGAGCAAACCATTGAGAACACTCAGTACCAATAGGATGGGAAACGTCATCGAATTCCTAAAGGTAAGAATCGTTAATGCCAGGGAAACGCTAATTCCCAATATCTGCACCACCATTAACAAGTCACGACGACTCCAGCGATCGGACAATACGCCCGAAAAGGGAATCACTAATAAGGTAGGTAAAAATTGTACAAAGCCTGCAACTCCCAACAACCAAGCCGATTGAGTCAAATCGTATACCAGCCAAGGAATAGTTAATTGCTGGGTCATAAATGTCCCAGACATTGATAGTAACTGTCCACCAAAAAACAGGCGAAAATTACGCCAGCGAAAGGCGGGTAAATACTGGTAAATGATATTACTTATGCGATCGCCTAGTTGTCTGTTCCAAATTTTCATTAGCGGAATTATACGATGTTATCCTAAATCTTAGATTGACTAATATTTAGTTTTACTAATAAGTATAGGATAATTGCGTAGTTTACCGCCGCAGGCATCGCGTCTGGTTTTGTAGCAAGCTTGCTGATTCAAAGGTTAAGCCTTATTCCTAACGGCATCCGGTGTAACTGCTGCATACTGCTGGGCGGTTAAAGTTGCTCCTCGAATATCGACTTGTTTTGGCACAACTTTCAGTTGATATAAAAGATCCGCAACCTTTTGTTGAGCATTAATCACTTCCTCAGTAATTGGTTTCATGTCATACTTTCTTCTCGCCAGTGTTAACTCCATAGTATCCACATCAGTCTTGACCTTTGGTGCGAGGATTTCAGCAGCAGCCCGCCTGTTTTGGTTTGCCCACTGCCCAACTTCATAGTACTCTGACAAAATTTCTTTCAAAAGTTCAGCATTATTAATTGCAAAATCTCGTGAAGCTAGGTAATAACTTCCTGGGGGAGCAACGCGAAAAAGTGAGATCGGGGTTTAGTTCTCAATTACACCTCTATATTCTCAACAAAACTTGGTTTTTTAGTTGCGATCGCATCCCGAAACAAGCTATATACGTCCCAGGTTGCAGCACCTCACAAAATCGCGTTGCTCCCACTTCCTGGCGTCTTAATTCCTTGCGCGTTTCGTAAGATCCGAATACTGCCTTCCCGTTGCAGCTTGATCAGACTAGGATCGCCTTCTACAAAGGCATCAACCGTCTTGCTCAAAAACGCTGCTCTTCCATCTGCAACGGTTAGATTCACTGATTCAATATCACTGATTTTTAGCCCTATCTCTTCAAACGCTTTCACCACAAAATAGGTCTGAGCCGTCCCTCTAGAATAAGCAACTTTTTTACCTTTAAGACCGGCCAATGTTTGGATTGGAGAATCCTTTAGCACAACAATTGCTGAACCTTCTCCAGTACCTGGTGGGGTGTTAACTACATAGATCAAATTAGTACCAGCAGCCTGGGCAAAAATTGGTGGTGTTTCACCGGTTGGCCCCATATCGATACTACCCACATTTAAGGCTTCTAAGAGCGGTGGGCCGGACACAAATTGAGACCAAGTAACACCTATTTCTTGAGGAGCCAATCGTTTTTCAATTACGCCTTTTTCGTGGGTTATATCCCCGGAAACTTGGTAGCCAAGTCGAACGAGCTTGGTACTGCCTTTATTGTTACTAGTGGCATTAGTACTCAAGGTTGTACTGCTGCTATTGCCTGTGCTGCCGTTATTTGTTCCACAACTGACTAAGGCAGTAAAAGACGCTAACCCATAAAAAGTGTAAAGTAAATCACGCCTGGATATTGAGTACTTTCCAATTTGCGGTCTGACCATAGCTTTTTACCTCATCTTGACCTTTTTTTAATTTTTAATTTCGAGGAGCGACTTGACGCTGATACCGTGAGAGCAAAATCTCTGCAAGCTGACCGAATCGATTAGAGGGTTCTATCCTTGACAAGAAAGCTAGATCAAATCGCATCCGGTTTGGTGTCAAAACTAGTTTTTCCCCCTCTGCTCTTTAAAGTGGAGAAGAAAAGGGGGAGTAAAGTTTTGTATTTGAAAGAATTCACAACCTTTAGCTAGCTGAACTTTAGAAAGGACGGCTTCCTCGAATGCTAACCCGCTTCAAAATCCGGGTTGCGTTGGAATTAAATTCGGGGCGATAGTGAGCCGTTGCCTGGTTGTCCCAATAAAGCAGGTCGCCCTTGCTCCAGTGGTGTTGATAAACAAAGTGGGGTTGCTTAATGTGTTCCCGCAACCGCTCAATTAGCTTTGCCCCTTCCACTGGATCGTAATCAACAATATCTACCTCGCTAGCGGCATTTAGGAACAGAACTTTCTTGCCAGTATCTGGGTGAGTGCGAACCAAAGGATGGGTAGCAACTCGTTCACCGGGTTCAACGGAACGACCAGCTGCGTAAGCAGGCTCAGGATACTCATCCCGATACTTGCCATAGAAATTAAAATGGCGCAACTGCAAACCAGCAATCTGCTTCTTGGTAGCATCATCTAGTTCTTCGTAAGCCTGAATCAAATTCACCCAATAGGTATCAGGGCCATTCTCAGGTAGTTCTACCCCATATAAAAATGAACCGCTAGATGGTGTAGGCAACCAGTCGTGGTCGATATGGGGTAAAAGTTCACGATAGTTGGGTGCAAGATTGACGGAACTTTCTTGGGAGGCAGCATTTGCAAGAGTAAGAACAAGGGGTGGCAGGTACGGCTCCGTTTCTCCTTTACGGATATAAGCAGGCTGTTGGAGAATGTCGCCAAAGTAATTCGCAAACGCTAATAATTGGTCGTCAGTCAATTGTTGATTTTTGAAGATTAGGATGTGGTGATCACGCCACGCCTGCTTGAGTTGCAGGATTACTTCTGGTTGTGCTGCAAGACTGGCATCTACACCAGTAACAACTGCTCCTAAAGCTGCTCCAGTAGGCGTAATCTCAATTCGTGTTGCAGTAAATGTCATAAAAATTTCTCCTTGCACTTTGCGGTTTGTAGCTTACGAAAGCACTGGTTGTGCTTCTTTAGACTCAGCTTTCTGCTTGAAGACAGTTGGTACTTCTGCGTTGAACACCTCACCTTGAACCACTTGGGAGCGGAAACCATCAACTCCAACTGGAATATCACCAGTAATGGTGGTGCGATATAACAGACGCTCGACATCCAAATGATCTAAATCTTGAGGAGCTAAATGCACAGTGGCGCGGTTATCCCAGAACGCGATATCACCATTGTTCCAACGGAAACGGGTGGTGTAGGCAGGTTTGGTGATTTGGTTGAAGAACAACTCAAGTAACAGTTTGCTCTCTTGTGGTGACACGTCAATAATCTGCGAGGTGAAGCCAGGGTTAATGAACAACGCACGTTCACCAGTCTCAGGATGAACCCTGACTACTGGGTGGATTGAGACTAGTGGATTAACAGCAATGCGCTCGTCGAATTTGCCATTGCGGGGCTGATACCCGCCCCCATTAAAGCGATGTTCAGCTTTCAATGTGTCTGCTAGCGCCCTTAGGGGTGCTGACAGTCCCTCATAAGCCGCAACTAGATTACTCCAGTGAGTGTCACCACCGAAGCTGGGGACATTAACCGCGCGTAAAATTGACCCTGCTGGTGGGTTAATAGCTGCCGTTACGTCTGTGTGCCAAGGACCACCAGTGCGAAAACCGTACTGCTTCTCATAGAGCTTACGATCTACGGGTTTGATCTGTGGGAATCCAGGAACTGGTTCAGGCTCTCCGAGTGGATGCGCGAAAGTTACTTCACCGAAACGAGATGTGAACTCAACCTGAGCAGCATGATCGATGTTCTGACCACGAAAGAACACAACTTTCCATTTCAATAACGCTTTACGGATTTCTTGGACTTGCTCGTCAGAAAGAGGACGGGAAAGGTCTACGCTACCGATTTCGGCACCGATGAAACCAGCAACTTGTCTAACTTCTATATGTTTGTAGCCCATGTAGATTCTCCAGAGTTTGATCTGTAGGGTGGTGTTCACACTCGCCTGTTTCCTTTGGAATTTTGCCAATAGTCTGATCGCAACATTCCTGTGCTGGGAGTAGAACTGAGAATATCATACATTATCTCGATAGATTTACCGTAGTATATATTGCTATTTAACAATTTCCTGTGTTTTTGCAGCTAGGATCTTCGGAATTAGAGACACTGATGCCCTTCTCTACGAGAGGCTGCGCCAACGGCTTGGTGCAGTTCCTACCCCACGGGAACGCTAAGGGCGAACAAGTGGGGAGAGCTGCTGTTAAGACCTGCTTCACCTGTTGCCCGTTAAGAGTTCCCTTTTAAGAACGAATGAGGGTTTAGTCAGTAATTTTGGGACTGGCAATCATTACCAGTTGCGTAAGCGCAGCCCGTTGTAGACATCGCTGGGATTGCTTCATTCATGAGTTCAAGGTGTTTATAGAGCAATGGATATCCTTGAACCAAAAGTGGTATAAGAAACAATACGCTTGGGTCAAGCCAGAAAAATAAATTTGCGTAGGTTGGGGAACCAGTGCGTTGGGCGGGTTTCCCGACTTGAAGCAACTGGCGTTTGAGGAAGGAAACCCAACATTTTCGGGCATTTGTTGGGTTTCACTTCGTACCCCTACGGGGATCTCGCTACAACCTAACCTTGTATAGGACTCCTATTTGATTTCTGAACAAGACTGCGAAATAATACGGAAATCTATACAAGTCTAATAAGCAACGATGATAAGTCCGCATTTACCAACTGGGACACTTCCAGCAGAAGTATCCCGGCAACAGTCAGCAGAGCAAATAGCACTTTATGCGATCGCGGAACTACAAGATTTTATAACTCTGCGTCCAGATGCGCGTGAACTAAGGAAAGCTTTGGCAGTAAAGTTGGTTTATCAAGGTTACTTGTATGATGAGATTCAAACAATTCTAGACGTATCACGAGGATCAATAACAGCTTGGAAACAATCCTACGAGCAAAATGGAATTGACGAATTGCGGCTGAATTATAAAGGAAGGAAGAGTTATCTTTTGGGTGAGCAACGAGAAGAAGTTTTGAGTTGGCTACAAACCAAAGATATCTGGGAGCTTGGCGAACTGGAATATAAGCTAGCTTTTAAGTATGACGTAGTTTATGAGTCAAAACAAAGCTATAGGACTAATATTTGATTTCTGAAAAAGCTCGGTACAGCTCGAAAAGCCTAATTCCTTATTCCCTACTCCCCACTCCCCGCCCACGTATATAATTTCAAAAATCAAATACGATTCCTATATAGTGCTTGACTTATGTTTTCACAAGATGTAATTTATCAATATTAGACAAAACATCGGTAAATTAATCGGATTTTAGTAGTTTAACAAAAATAAATATTTTTGTTGTAAATTATCATAAATTAAGATTTAAGAGTTTCTGCATAGTATCAAACATTGAAAATTTTGTCTTAATATTTATTGATATGAAATACGGATTTGTACAAAATAAATAATGTTATGTGAAAAATAGATCACCGAAAACTACGACGAAAAGGGAAAATTTTTATCTAAAATCCAAAATGATATAAATTTGAATAAAAGTTGAATCTTATTGATGAACTACAAGCATTCAATTAAAAGTAGCAAAATTGAGAATATTAGAGATGGAAAAAAACATTACTTTCTCACACTAATATTCATTCAGGGAATAGCGATCGCACTCTTATTCATCAATACAACCGCATTTGCAGCCACAGTCAATCCCTGTCCCCAAGGTATGGCGATGATTTCAGGAGGAACGTTCAAAATGGGGTCTGATAATTCTAGTTTTGTGGAGGAGCGATCGCCTGGAGATGTAACGGTGACTAACTTCTGTATTGATAAATATGAGGTAACAAATGCACAATTTGGTGAATTTGTCAAAGCTACAGGATACGTGACAGTTGCAGAGCGTCCCTTATCTGAAGAACAGTTTCCCGATTTACCCGATGAGCAGCGATTACCGGGTTCCTTAGTGTTTGAGATGACAAAACCAGGTGTCAAGCAAGTTTCCTTTCTGAGTTGGTGGCATTGGACTACTGGGGCGAATTGGCAACATCCCTTTGGCCCAGACAGTGCGATTGCTAACAAATCCAACTATCCAGTTGTTCACATAGCTTATGAAGATGGCCTAGCCTACGCCAAATGGTCAGGAAAATCCCTACCCACCGAAGCTCAATGGGAATATGCCGCCCGTGGTGGCTTGGATGGTGCAACCTATGCTTGGGGCAATGAATATTCTGAGCATAGAGCCAACACTTGGCAAGGAATTTTTCCCTTTTTCAACACCAAAGCCGATGGTCACTTGGGCATTGCTCCCATCGGTTCTTTTGCACCCAATGGTTATGGACTCTATGATATGACCGGCAATGTTTGGGAATGGACTACTGATTTCTTTCAAGTCGGACATGATCGCAAATTCCATAAAATTAATCCTATTGCCTTAAATCAAAGCTTTGATCCCAAAAAGCCAGATGAATCAAAGTTACACGTAATTAAGGGGGGATCATATCTGTGCGCTCCCAATTACTGTAGCCGCTTCCGTCCGGCGGCGCGGGAGTCAGAATCACCGGATACGGGAACTACTCATATCGGGTTTCGGCTAGTTAAAAATTTGGTTTCCAGCACACTACCTTTGAGGGAGCAATGCGATTTTGTGAGATCATCATAAAGACAGCAGGGGAGCAGGGAG
>NZ_CAXTNE010000031.1:0-43060 GCF_964245445.1 uncultured Nostoc sp. | reverse complement strand
TTGGTTTACTAATTGTTGTTACTGTACCTCATAAACCTCAAATACGCTGTATATATGTGAATTTGCTATATACATTGATGATTCTGGAAGTCCAAAGCCAGACCCTAAAGACCAATATCCCTTCTTTGGTATGGGTGGCGTCTTAATCAAAAGGAACGATGAGCAAATAATTAAACAATTAGTATCAGAGTTCAAAAGTCGCTGGTCTATTCCTCAAGAACAACCCTTGCACGGTAATGAAATACGCTCTCGAAAAAAAGGTTTTGCTTGGTTAGGAAAAATTTCAAAACCAGAGCAAAATCTATTTTTGGAAGACTTGACACTTACTATCATTAGTTGTCCAATAATTGTTCATGCCTGTGTTGTATCTCGTCAAGGATATCTCAATCGTTATCTTGATAAGTATGGTGAGGAAACTTGGGAGATGATGAAAACTGCATTCTCTATTGTCGTTGAACGTAGTGCAAAGTATGCTGGGATGAATAATGGTAGTCTAATGGTTTATTTTGAAGCCGCAGGAAGAAACGAAGATACTTTACTTAAGCAATACTTTCATGATTTAAGAGCAAAAGGACATCCTTTTGATGCTAATAGATCGGATAAATATTCACCTTTATCTGCTGAAGATTTATCAAACACACTACGTGGAATAGACAGTAAGAAGAAGGCAAACGCAATTATGCAGATTGCTGATTTATGTTTGTATCCCATCGTTCGTAGCAAAGACAATCCGGATAACCAAGCATTTTTGTCCCTCAAGAATGCTGATCGACTTGTCGATTGTCGCTTGACACAGAATCAGATTAATACATTAGGAATTAAGTACTATTGCTTTGACAACCCCTAAAAACAACAAAACCGCCTTATTAGCGGTTTATGATGCGGCAGTCATACGACTACCCCCAGGCTGTGCCTAATTTATATAATATCTTCTATCTTGCTGATTGTCAACTCAGAATCACTTAATGGAAATTTGGAGGTGCGATCGCTCTTTTTAGCGAACCACAGAGGCGCAGAGGACACAGAGGAAGGAGAGAAAATATTGCACGGTGGAGTTTTGCAGGCGATCGCTTTTTTTAACTAACCGCAGAGGCGCAGAAGACACAGACGAAGAAGGGGAGCGATCGCTTCGCTTTTTTTCACAAACCAAAACTCCTTGTTTAATTCTTGGGTTCTTCTTTGAGTTTATTGTTCTGGTTTTTGTGTTGGCGTAGCTAGATTTTATCATCCAAATAGGGAATTAGATGAACCAAATAGTGAATTGTGTGGTTGCTCCATTCTTCTTCGTGTATATAATACTGCCAAGTGAATAGCATTCAGTGTCATTTCATAATCGTGCAGTCTCCTTTCATGCTCTTTTGCTAACTCGTTACTTCTTGTTTGAGTTTCTTCCTCTAGTTTTTGTTGATTTGCTGGTGTAGCCCAAAAAGTTGGGCTAAATAGTGAATAATGTTGTTTGTTCATTATTTTTCCTGGGTATTGTAGCGAGGTAAAGCGAATAGAGTTTTTATCCATATTAAACCTCCTAATGGACAATATAAAACATCTGTACTATAAAATGGTAGATATAAGAATTATTTATGACTAAAAAACTTGCCTTGGAAATAACAAATTCCCAAAGCAAGCCCAATTACTAATTCTTTTTTTCTTCGCACCTTGTGTGCAAAAAGCGTTGTGAACGCGGTTCGTTAAAGTTGCTTCACTTCCGAAACCAACTTCGCCACCATATCCTTCGCACTACCAAAAAGCATTGTAGTTTTATCCTTGTAGAACAACTCATTATCTACACCGGCAAAACCCGTACTCATGCCGCGCTTAATCACAATCGTCTGCTTCGCCCGATCTACTTCCAAAATTGGCATACCATAAATCGGGCTATTTACATCACTTCGCGCCGCCGGATTTACTACATCATTTGCCCCAATTACCAAAGCCACATCCGCTTGTTCAAACTGGGGATTAATATCATCCATGTCGTACAACTGGGTATAAGCCACATTTGCCTCTGCTAGCAACACATTCATGTGTCCCGGCATTCTCCCAGCAACAGGGTGAATGGCATACTTGACATCAACGCCCATTTTTTCTAACTGATCTGACAATTCCCGGACGCTATGTTGCGCTTGGGCAACTGCCATCCCATAACCAGGCACAATTACCACAGAACGGGCATAACCCAACATCATCGCCCCTTCTTCGGGATCGATACTGCGGACAGTTTGATCGATCGCACCACCACCAGCAGCACCACCGCCAGAAGTAGATCCTGTACCAAAAGCACTGAACAGCACACTGAAGAGAGAGCGGTTCATTGCCTTACACATAATTTCGGTGAGGATTAAGCCAGATGCTCCTACCAAAGCCCCAGCGATGATTAACATATTGTTCATCACCACGAAACCCGCCGCCGCCGCCGCCACACCTGACAAGGAGTTCAACAGCGAAATTACCACCGGCATATCGCCGCCACCAATGGGGATGACGAACATCACACCCAGCACTAAAGAAACAGCTACCACTCCCAAGAATATGGGTAAGCTATCTGGTGTGATGATTAAATAGGCACTACCTACCAAATAAGCACCCAGAAGCAACAGGTTAAATGGTTGCTGGAAAGGAAATGTAATCGGGGAACCGCTAATTAAACCTTGCAATTTAGCAAAGGCTAAAAAACTACCTGTGAAGGTAACGCCACCGATTAACACGTCCAATAGCATGGAAATGTTCACATCTAGGGGTACGGGTGCGCCAGAATCCAATAATCGCCAAAATTCGGCAACGGCGACTAATGCTGAAGCTGCACCACCTAAACCGTTGAGTAAACCCACCATTTGGGGCATTTCCGTCATTTGGACTTTATAGGCAACGATCGCCCCAATTCCCGATCCAATTGCCAAGCCCAACAATATCATCTCGTAGTTCAATACATGCTGATCCAGCATTGTCGCTACAATTGCCAGCAGCATTCCCACAGATGCAACCACATTACCGTTTCGCGCTGTAGCTGGTGAACCCAGCTTTTTCAAACCAAAAATGAATAAGGATGCAGCGACTAAATATGTCAGCTGAATGCCAGTTGGTAAAAAGTCGCTCACGCCTTAATCTCCTTCTTCTTGAACATTTGCAGCATTCTATCTGTGACTAGAAAGCCACCGACAACGTTGACTGTAGCTAGTACTACAGCAATTAAACCAAGAATTACTGACACACTTGTTTCTTTAGCACCTGAGGCCACTATTGCCCCAAGTACCGAAATGCCAGAAATCGCGTTTGAGCCTGACATTAAGGGCGTGTGGAGAGTCGGTGGTATTTTGTTGATAACTTCAAAGCCGATAAAAGATGCCAAAACAAATACAAACAAAGCAGCAAGTAATGCCTCTGTCATGAAATCAAAACTCCTTTTAAGAATGGGTATTGGGTACTGGGGATTGGGTATTGGTGTATTGGGTACTGAGAAAGTATTGCTAAGTATTTATTTCCTAGTCCCCAGTCACTAGTCCCTAGTCCCTAATCTTCAGTTCCTAATTAACCGCCGATTGTTGAGTATTCGATGCTTGTAGCGCATCCCGCACTCGTTGATTGCGAATTTCACCAGCGTGGGTAACGCAAGCTGCATCAACGATGTCGTCGCTAAAGTCTACCTGTAAAGTTTTCTCTTTGTTAATTAGCAATTGCATCAACGATGTTACGTTCTTGGCATACAATTGGCTGGCGTGAATTGGCATCGATGACGGGAGATTGATGGGGCCGATAATTGTCACGCCGTTCCATACAATATCTTTGCCTGGTTCTGTGCAGGCGCAGTTACCACCCTGATCAGCAGCCAAATCCACAATCACTGAACCGGGTTTCATTTGTGCCACCATTTCTTCTGTAACCAGCCGTGGTGCTTGTCTCCCAGGAACTTGGGCGGTGGTAATTACCACATCAGAATTTTTGACGTGTTCGGCGACAACTTCTTGGGTACGTTGTTTGCTAGCCTCAGAAATTTCCTTGGCGTAACCGCCAGCAGCAACGGTTTCTTCGTCTAATTTGACTTCAACAAATTTTGCCCCTAAGCTTTGCACTTCTTCTTTGACGGCGGGACGAATATCAAAGGCTTCTACCACAGCTCCCAAACGTCTAGCGGTGGCGATCGCTTGCAATCCGGCTACACCAGCGCCCATAATAAATACCTTCGCTGGAGCGATCGTACCTGCGGCTGTAGTTAACATCGGAAAATATTTCGGTAATGCAGCTGCGGCAATTAATACAGCCTTGTAACCTGCTAATGAAGCTTGCGAGGACAAAGCATCCATACTTTGCGCCCTGGTGGTACGGGGAATCATTTCCATACTCAAAGCTGTGACTTTCCGATTTGCTAGTTGCTGCGCCACAACGGGATTTCCCAAGGGATTGAGGAAACTGACTAAAACAGCCCCTTCCTTTAACAAGTCAATTTCTGAGCGTCCATCTTCTCGTTCTTGTGGGGGGCTGACTTTCAACAGAATATCTGTTTCGCCCCATAATTTGGCACTATCGCTGATTATTGTGGCTCCTGCGGCTTCATAGTCAGAATCGCCAAAAAATGATCGTTCTCCTGCACCTGCTTCTACCCAAACTTCCAAACCTTGTTTTACCAATCGAGCAACGGTGTCAGGAATTAATGCCACACGACGTTCACAAACTTCAATTTCTTTAGCAACTGCTATTCTCATGAAATCTCCTGAAGATAAATACCTAATCTCTGCCAAGTAAGCGATTGTCTAGATGAGGGATATCCCGCACTCACAGTACTTAGGCAGGAACATCACCCATGAATTTTACTTGTAGATTGAACCTTGAAACTTTCCTCTCCCACTCTTAGCTGTCCAGGCAAAGCCTGACTTTGCCGTTCGCAGATGTCATATTTTCAGATAGTTGCAAACAGGGTTACGTATTGCACATCCTAAATTGATTCCCAAATTTTGCATCTTTATCTTCAGCTTGTTTTCGGGATTGATAAATTTTGGTATTCCTTTCTTATAGAGTAATATTGACTAAATTTTGAAAGCTTTATAATTTCCAAATCAAATTTTAATAATTACGACTCTGATTCAAACTTAATTTTAATCAATTTAGTCCAACTTAACAGGCGATCGCTGATGGCACGCCTCAATTTTTATAACAAAATTCTCAAATTTAGATACACTTGTACATATTTGGAAACACAATCCAATCCCAACTGTGTTTATACTGAGTTCAAAATTTGACCAATCTACTCATCAAATCAGCACTCTGTAAGGGTAATGAAGTAACTCTAGTACATAGTAAATTTATGACTAAGTAATTTTGCTGTCGCCCAAAGCTCAGTAAGGATGGCACTTTTTTTGTTATGGAACGTCAATTGTCAGGAAGTCAGTAGTAAAGTTTAGTAACGAATACTAACACACAGTTATTTTAGATAACAGATTTATATTTTGGTAGAGGAAGCCTGATTATGCGACGTTTACTTTCTGCTTTAGCCGTGACTAGCTTTCTGGTTACTGGATTACCAGCCTTGACTTGGGCGCAAAGCTTACCCGGATTTACACTGTTTAGCGGTGTCAAACAAGAAAATCAGCTGCCCTTTAGGTTAGATTTTGGTGGACAAGCGAGTGGTTGGGATCGATACATATTAAGGATTCCAGCCCAAAAAATGAAATTGGCTGTTGGTCAATTTGCCATTACTTACCCTGATTATTACAAAGGAACTTTTGACCAGAAAAAAATTGAAGTCCGAGTCAAAGGTAAAGCAGTTCCGCTTTCTGAAGTGAAGTGGGACAAAGAAGGTAAGCTGATTAATATTTTTCCCCAAGAGCCAGTACCAGCAGGTAGTGCAGTTGAGGTAGTCTTATCTAACGTTAAAAACCCAGCCTTCGGCGGAGTTTACTATTTTCGCTGTCAAGTTCTCTCCCCTGGCGATGTGCCACTATTGCGCTACATGGGAACATGGATTTTGAGCATCAATTAATAAGTTTGGGGAGTGGGGAGATGAGGGAGCAGGGGGAGAAATCAATTCAAAATTCAAAATTAAAGAACTTCTGCCTTCTGCCTCCTCTTTTCCTATTCCCCATTCTCTAATAAAGTAATACAATTAGAGATTGTGAGTTTTTATAAAAATCACCTAAGAGGAGAAGAGTATGAAAAGAACACTAGGCGGTACTAGCCGTAAGAGAAAAAGAACCTCTGGTTTTCGCGCCAGAATGCGGACACCAGACGGCAGAAACGTGATTAGCGCCAGGAGAAGAAAGGGGCGTCACCGTCTAAGCGTTTAGGGCGTATCTAAGCTAAAAGAGCATCTGTGGCTTTGCCTAAAGCAAATCGGCTAAAATCCCGCAAAGATTTCCAGGCAGTTTTCCGGGAAGGAATTCGGCGTCATGGCTTTTATTTAACATTGAGAGCCTTAAAGCCGTTATATTCAACAAAACCTTCTTTGTCCACTGCCACCCAGACAACACAAGCAACTGACTCAGTAAATCTTGCCAGCACGCGGATTGGCATTTCCATAAGCACAAAAGTCAGCAAAAGAGCAGTGGTTCGCAACCGAATCAAACGGCAAATTACTTCTGCTTTATATAGCTTGCTGCCCAAATTATCACTAGGATGGCGGCTAGTGTTTATTGTCAAACCCACAACAGCAGAATCTAAGTGCGTAAGCCCACAATTTCTGCAAGAATTAGAGCAGTTGTTGGCACAAGCTGAGGTGTTCGATGGGAATTCGTGAAGATGTTTATTATGAAGGTGGCCCCCATATTGGGGATTTGATTGTCAACCTGTTGATTGGGCTAACCATTGTCGGGATACCATTAACAGTTGGGGCAGTTGTCAGAGCATTGTGGCTGCGTTTCCGCATCACCGATCGTCGAATTACTGTGACAGGAGGTTGGCAGGGACGCGATCGCACTGACATAATTTACTCAGAAATTGTCAAAGTCGTCACAGTTCCCCGTGGCATTGGCTTGTGGGGAGATATGGTACTAACCCTAAAAAACGGCAGCCGTCTCGAATTGCGGGCAATTCCCAAGTTTCGGGAAGTCTACGACTACATCAACGAAAGAATTGCTGCGAAAAATCCTGAATATAGCGCTGCTGCTAATAAGTGATGGGAGTAGGGAGTAAGGAATACAAAATTTACTCAGAATAAAATCCAAAGTTAAGAACTTCCCACTTCCCAAAAACTACATACCACTCCCAATTCCCCACTCCCCACTCCCTTTTTTTGGATGTGCGGCTATCCGTAGCGAAGGGTAGTCGCACATAATTTATGATTTAGATAAATTAGATTCAGTTAGTTTACAGTACCTCAGGTTGAATTCAGAATAATGGATTTTGGTATCGGCTTTCTCTCGAACAACGTGATGTTGCCAATCATAGATTTCTTCTATGGTATTGTGCCTAGCTACGGATTGGCGATCGTTGCTTTGACCCTGATAGTCCGCTTCGCGCTCTATCCCCTGAGTGCTGGCTCAATTCGCAACATGCGGAAAATGCGAATTGTACAACCTCTGATGCAGAAGCGGATGGCAGAAATCAAAGAGCGCTATAAGGATGAACCGCAAAAACAGCAAGAGGAAATGGTCAATGTTCAAAAAGAATTTGGCAATCCTTTAGCAGGCTGTTTTCCATTACTAGTGCAAATGCCGGTCTTATTAGCGCTGTTTGCCACTTTGCGGGGTTCGCCTTTTGCAAGTGCGAACTACAGCGTTAACCTGCAAATCTTTCCCGTAGAACAAATCGAACAAATTCAACCGCAAGCCTTTGCCACTGCTCCTCAAAATATTTACGTTGCTGATGGAGAACACGTTAAAGTAGCTGCCATCCTTCCTAGTGGTAACAAACTAGCGGTGGGAGAACAAACTAAGATCCAATATCAGACCATTGAGGGCAAACCATTTCAGGTACTTTTGGCAGAACACCCAGAAAATAAGCTCATTCCTGATTGGAAAGTCACCAAAGGTGAAGATAGGATAAAAATTGATGCCCAAGGCAATGTAGAAGCATTGCAGCCCGGAGAAGTCACTATTCAAGGAACAATTCCTGGACTAGCAGCAGACAAAGGTTTTCTATTTATTGATGCTTTAGGCAGGGTTGGCGCAACTGATCCAGATGGCACAATCCACTGGGATATCGTCGCCATGATCGTTTCCTTCGGAATCAGCCTTTATGTTAGCCAAATGCTTTCTGGGCAAAATTCCAGTGGTGGCAATCCGCAGCAAGATACAGTTAACAAAATCACTCCAGTTATTTTTTCTGGAATGTTTTTGTTCTTCCCACTACCAGCTGGGGTGCTGATGTATATGGTAATTGGTAATATTTTCCAAACTGCCCAAACTTATCTTCTCTCCCGCGAACCTCTACCAGAAGAACTGCAAAAAATCGTAGCAACCCAAGAGAAAGAAGCAGTAGTAGCAGAACAAAAAGCATTGCCATTTGAACCAAAAAGTGCCAAGAAAAAGGCGACAGGGGGATCATGAGCAATATTTCCATGCAGCGAGGTCAGCAGTGGGTAAAAACCCTGCTGGAACTCACTGGAATACCTGCTGAAATTCAGGGTCATTTAGAAACTGCCCAATTTCAAGACGGCGATTCCCCAGAACCAGATAACTACTGGTTGACAATTGAACAAACGAATTTGACGACAGAACAGATCCAGGTCTTAATTGGTGCTGATGGTTCTGTGTTAGATGCGATTCAGTATCTAGCAAATTCAGTTTTAAACCTGAGCCAACCTCCAGAGGAACAAGCTTCTTACACTATTGAGTTAAATGGCTACCGGGTCAAAAGAGAAGCCGAAATTCGCGCATTAGCAGAAGCAGCAGCCGATGAAGTGCGCTTTTCTGGTAGAGAAGTGGAAATCAAATCCCTTAGTTCTGCTGAACGGCGTCAAATCCATACCTTCTTGAAAGAGTTTGGAGATTTGGAAACCTTCAGTCGCGGTAAAGAGCCGCATCGTCATCTGGTTGTCCGTCCAGCTTTGTTGGAAGGAGTTGGGAGTTAGAAGTCATTCAATTTTGGATTTTAGATTTTTTATTCAATCCCTTCTCCCAAGGGGAGACGCTGCGCGAACGGGTTCAGCAGTCGCTCATGGGGGAAACCCCCAAGAACGCGCTGCTTCACCAAAATCCAAAATTCAAAATCTAAAATTGGCAGAATCAGGAGTTAATTGAGAACTCATAACTATATAATTTCAAAATTACTCTTGTTGCCTAAAATAAAGATGTAGTAACAGTATTATTGCTGGTAATGAAGATAAATTCTTAGTGAGGATGTCTCACAAATCCTATGGACGCAATTTATATTCCGCAGCTAACTAAAGCCCCGGAGCGGACAGAGGAAGTTCAGGTTCAGGAATTTCTGCCTGGTCTGGAAACGTTGACACCAGTTCGCGGTCATGTGCGCGTGCAGCATCATGGCAATTACCTGGAGGTATCCGCTCAGGCAGAAACAATTATTACTTGTACCTGCAATCGCTGTTTGCAGCAATACAATCGACGTTTAGGGCTTGATAGGAAGGAAATCATCTGGTTAGACGAAACTGCAAATCAGACACATGACTTGCCCCTAGAGCGCGAAGTTACTATGGAAGATTTGCTAGAAACCCTACCCCCTGATGGTTATTTTTATCCCAATGAATGGCTGTATGAGCAGATGTGCTTGGCAATTCCCCAACGCCAACTGTGCAGTCGGAATTGTCCAGGTATTCCTCCAATTACTGCTGAGAGTTCTGATAGTTCTGAAATTCCAGTTGATAACCGTTGGGCTTCTCTGGAAGCCCTAAAAAAGCAACTTCCGGGATAGATATTTAATGCGCCGTTTGCTGTATTACGGCGCAATAAATTATCTATTTCTAAGTATGAGTTGCCTAGAATACCTAACGCGCCTTATAAACTCTACTCCTGATTAAAAAATCCTTTGTCGTACAGCAAAGCAGCAATTTTATCAGTACATTCTATAGCTAATTCTGATGACATTTCTTTAGTTAAAATTGTATCTTGTGGAATATCTTTAAAGAAATTTTCTATAACATTTTCAACTTCTTTGCTAAGGCTCTCATAAATTTGTTTATTATTTATGGTTTTAAATAGGCATCTCAAAGAATTCTGAATTTGCTGCAAGTTATTCTCTCGTAGTTGTATAACTTTTAAAACTTCATCTCTAGAGAGATTAATATTAACAAATTTATCTATAATTTTTTGACCTATAACATCAAAAGAATAAAATTCTTTATATTCTTTACCTGTATAAGTATCTGATAGTAATACTATAAATTTGAAGGTACTAAAAAGCTCGATATAAGCACACAGTATTTTTTCACTAGGATTGCCTACAACAAATAAAGTATGTAAAACTTCTATATTTTCTGAATTGGAATTAGTAATATTTTCTGGATAATAGTGCCAAACAGTATTATTTAACTGACCATCTTTTATATAAGGAATTAAGTGCGATATATAATTTCGCTCCCCTCCTTTGTAAATATAGAAACTGATTGCCATTTTACAGATAGCTCGAAATGCTTCATTTCCTCCAAACGTGAGTTGATACTTAATAGGACTATCAATGGATTCTTGTCGCTTGATTGCATTACTCATAAGTTCTTGAACGTCAATCCAAAGGTGCTTACGTTTAAGCCCATTAAGCGCTTATCTCATCTGATTTTCATCTCTAGCAGAGACAAAAAGGTAGACATTATCTCCATCGGATCTCACATCAATAATTGGTTTGATTGGTACTATTTTGCCACCAGAAATTAAAGATACCTTTTCACCTGTGCTAACTATTTTTGCTTTGGTGTATGGATTCTTATATCTATCGCGCTTGATATCAAGAACTAAGCCTATAGTATTTAGCTGCTTACCAAGAGCAGCATCTATGCCATCAAAGTGCGGAGCACATGTATTGCAAATCAAAGATGATGATTTGAGCCTGCCTCCTATTGAATTGAGTATTATATGTTCTTTGTAACTATTGTCTGGACTAATTTCGCATTCACAGATATAACATTTAGACATATATTTTGCTTAGTTATTAAAATAGTCAGTATTTATAAATTTTAGCGAAACTAGGCTGAATTTGCCGACGATAAACAATCTTTACATCCAAGTTTTAATAATTTTCTGGCAATAGTCTGTAAAAAAGTGAAAAAATGGAGTAGTTTTAAGCATCTGATTATCCTGACAGGTGATTCAACTATACTCACCACAAAAGAGCGTTAAAAAATATCTCACATAGAGCGATCGCACTCGCAACCGCTATGAACTGGTAGATGTTGGTTTTTTAGTTGTTAGAGGTGATACAAACCTGAACAATGAAAGAAGAACTAATAACGATAGCCAAATATGAACTTCCGTGAAGAGTTTAAACTGCTGCTACGCGCCCGCTACCCTTTGATTTATATTCCTACTTATGAGGAAGAACGGGTAGAAGCAGCTATCCGGGAAGAAGCAACCAACCAGGGTAATCGCCCAGTGTATACTTGGGATTTTGTCGATGGCTACCAGGGAAACCCCAATGATGTTGGGTTTGGGCGACGTAACCCCCTACAAGCTTTAGAATTTATCGAAAAATTACCAGCTTCTGCACCAGCTGTATTGATTCTCCGAGATTATCATCGCTTTTTAGATGATGTAGCGATCGCCCGCAAACTCCGCAATCTGTCCCGACTTCTCAAGTCGCAACCAAAAAATATTGTTCTACTGTCGCCACGTATCGCCATTCCTGACGATTTAACCGAAGTGCTGACAGTCGTTGAGTTTCCCTTACCCGCCGCCCCAGAAATTAAAACTGAGGTAGAACGCTTACTACAAAGTACTGGTAACTCCCTTTTTGGGAAAGTTTTAGATGACTTAGTGCGTTCTTGTCAAGGGCTTTCGATGGAAAGGATTCGCCGGGTTTTGGCAAAAGCGATCGCTACCCACGGAGAATTGCGACCAGAAGACGTGGATCTCGTTTTGGAAGAAAAGCGCCAAACTATCCGCCAAACCCAAATCTTGGACTTCTACCCCGCCACTGAGCAAATTTCTGATATCGGCGGACTGGATAACTTAAAAGACTGGCTGATCCGCCGGGGAGGCTCATTTACAGATAAGGCGCGACAGTACGGATTACCGCACCCCCGTGGTTTAATGTTGGTAGGTATTCAGGGAACTGGTAAATCGTTAACGGCAAAAGCGATCGCTCATCACTGGCATTTACCCTTGTTACGTTTGGATGTGGGAAGGTTATTTGGTGGTTTGGTGGGTGAATCAGAATCTCGGACTCGGCAAATGATCCAAGTAGCTGAAGCGCTTGCTCCCTGTATTTTGTGGATTGATGAAATAGATAAAGCCTTTGCCGGACTTGGTAGCAGAGGTGATGCAGGAACAGCTAGCCGTGTGTTTGGGACTTTTATTAACTGGCTAGCCGAAAAAAGCTCACCCGTTTTTGTCGTCGCCACCGCCAACGACATCCAAGCTTTACCGCCGGAAATGCTCCGTAAAGGGCGATTTGATGAAATTTTCTTTGTGGGATTGCCCACCCAAGAAGAGAGAAAAGCAATTTATGACGTTCATTTATCCCGATTGCGCCCCCATAACTTAAAAAGTTATGACATCGAAAGGTTAGCTTATGAAACGCCCGATTTTTCTGGGGCAGAAATTGAGCAAACTTTAATTGAAGCGATGCATATTGGATTTAGCCAAAACCGCGACTTTGCTACTGATGATATTTTAGAAGCAGCCAGTCAGATCATCCCCTTGGCGCGAACTGCTGTAGAGCAAATTCAGCAACTCCAAGAATGGGCTGCTGCTGGGAGAGCACGTTTAGCATCTAAACACAATCCTTTAAGCGAACGCCTCCGGCGCACTACGTGAACGCATTCAGCAGTAGCTACAATAATTGGTTAGTTAATAATTGCTAGTCAATAGTCAACAGTTAATCATGAATTACTATTGACTATTGACCACTGGTGATCAGGTTTTAAATATGTTGTCTGGCTTCATAAAGTTTATACTTGGGTTTTTCTTAGCGATCGCTGTGCTAATAGGTGGCGGCGTTGCAATTGGACTCTATTTCATGAATCGCACCGGCATACCCCCTGCCAAACCCGTTTTTTCTAATGATAGTCCCTCGGTGAAAGCCCAAGCTCCCAAAGCAACTGAGCCTGGAGGAGCTAAATCCACTCTTAAACCTGGGACAAAGGCTGAATCGTCTCCAAGCCCAAACTCCACTCCCACAGAATCACCAAAGGCTACCCCATCACCAAAACCATTGCCATCGGGAGCTTACCGAGGGCGTGTTAGTTGGCGTGAAGGCTTGAGTTTGCGATCGCAACCAAATCAAGAAGCTGAAAAGATTGGTGGGGTTGCTTTTAATCAGAAAATTATTATCTTGGAAGAAAACCAAGATAAATCCTGGCAAAAGATTCGTTTGGAAGGTAGCGAACAAGAAGGTTGGGTGAAAGCTGGTAATACTGAAAAAGTTGATCAACAATAGCTTAAAAATCAGAAAATCAGATGTATCTACTCAATAACTTCATCTGGATATACTTGAGATTGCTTTCCTAGAAAACAGGAAGTATCTATTAATGTATCAATTGGAAGCTCAATTTGAAAAGTAGTTCCTTGCCCCTTGGCAGAAATACAATTGAGCTTACCACCATGTGTTTGAACAACAATTTGATAGCTAATTGATAATCCTAATCCAGTTCCTTGTCCAACTGCTTTAGTTGTGAAAAAGGGATCATAGATTTTATTTTGTAAGTCTTCACTAATGCCAGATCCATTGTCGAAAATTTGAATTTTGACCCAACCGACTTGATTAATGGTTGTTTTAATCCGAATTAAAGGTGTAAAACTGGACTTTGATTTTAAGCTCATCAGCTTTTGTTCTAACACATCAATAGCATTTACAATAATGTTGAAAAATACTTGGTTTAACTGTCCGGGATAGCAATTTACTAAGGGTAAATTACCATATTCTTTAATTACAATAATTTCTGGTCGATTGTTCGGCGCATAACTAATACGGTTCTGAAGAATGAGCAGTGTCGAATTAAGCCCTTCGTGGATGTCCACAGCTTTCAATTGTGCCTCGTCTAGACGAGAGAAGTTACGCAAGGATTCCACAATATGCTTAATACGTTCTGCTCCGGCTTGCATTGAGTTCAGTAGTTTAGGTAAATCTTCTAGCAAGAATGGTAAATCAATAGACTCTAATTTCGCTTGAACCGCAAGCACTGGTTCCGGATAATGTTGCTGATAAGTGTTGATTAATTCTAAGAGTTCGCGCAGATAAATTCCCGAATGAAAAAGGTTTCCATAAATGAAGTTAGCAGGATTATTAATCTCATGAGCAACTCCCGCTACTATTTGCCCTAAAGACGACATTTTTTCTGTTTGAAGAAATTGCAATTGAGCTTTCTGAAGTGCCAACATAGCTATCTCTAATTCTTCAGACCGAGACTCAGCTAGAGTAGCCAGCGCTTCTTGGTTTTGTAAAGCTTGTTTGAGACGTTCTTCGTTTTCTTTAAGATCAGTTGTTTTGACTAGTTGAACACTCATTTGTTCGTTGAAAAAAGATGTGAGCAGTGTCCATCCTAGAAGGAGTAATGTAAATAAGCCAATAATCACAGCCATCCAATAGGTTGCAGCAGTATCAATTGCTGAAAACTCGACCGATTCGATGACTGAAAAATGGGTAGCCATCATGCCTGTGTAGTGCATTGAGGGAATGGCAGCACCCATGAGAATTGCACTGCAAATCCTCAAAATGCGTCCTGTTACTGTACTATTAGCTCTGAGGTTAAACCCCAGCCAGAGAGCAACCAGTGAGATGAGAATGGCGATCGCAATCGAGAGTGCAACCACACTCAAGTCATAAGACATTTTGGCTGGTAAACGAATCGCAGCCATACCGATGTAGTGCATTGCACTAATCCCTATGCCCATCAGGAGGCTACCACTCAACAACCGCAAAATACCAAATTCTGGCTGGCTAACTAAGTACAGAGCTAATCCAGAGGCCAAAATTGCAGGTAGCACCGAAATCAAAACTGTTAACCAGTCATAGTTAATCGGAATCGGTAGACTGAACGCCAGCATAGCAATAAAATGCATTGCCCAAATGCCGATTCCCATAGCGATCGCTCCTCCTAGCAGCCACAACCACCTTTGCTGCGATTTAGCGTCTGTGACTCTTATAGCTAGATCAAGTGTAGTGTAAGCCGTAAGTATGGCAATGACAACGGAGAATAAAGTTAAACGAATATCGTAGATCCCGTAGAGCATTAGGTTGAATATTATCCACAATTCAATGGAAGACTAGACTCACTATTTGTCTGCGTCATGCCCGAAACCCAAATGGATATAGCAAAAATTTTGTCAGGCAAATAGAAAACAAGCCTCCAAAGCTTTACGTTGCTTATTATTCCCTTTACAAAAACTTGTGTATCAGATCAGTGTGGGGAATTCTTTGTAAAGAATCATACTAAAAAAAATGCAATACAGATAAAGTGGTATAATCCTCTGTAGCCAATAACTTGAAAAATGCAAGTGAAAACAGGGTTAGATAGCTATTTAACCAAGCTTGCCTCAGTCTATGAGGCATCCGAAAGCATCAAGGTTGTTCCTACCGTAGTTAATTTCAAATTTTTGAATTGGAAAAAGTTATCTAGTGGTGCGACGATGCGTCTTCTGTCTGTGGCAATGATTACGGGACTTCTGAGTATCGCTGGACAAGCTTTAGCACTTCAGAAAATAGGAAGTAATGGCGCTGATGTTAGTAGTAGCCAGAGGTGTTTAAAAAAATTAGGCTACTTTAACGGCCCAGTGAGTGGCAAGTTTGCTAGCTTGACTCAGAATGCTGTGATTAAATTCCAGCAAGCCAATAGAATCACTGCTGATGGTGTTGTGGGTGCTAGTACTCAAAGAGCCTTGCAACGAGCATGTCAAAGTAGAACTTTTAGCAGGAATACCAGTGGTGGCCAATACCCTGTTCTCTCCCAAGGCAAAACTGGTGCAGCCGTCACAAGGTTACAACAGCGTTTGCGGCAGTTAGGCTACTTGAATACTAATCCCACTGGGAATTTTGGCCCAATGACAAGAGATGCTGTAATTGCATTCCAGCGAAATTATCGCAT
The DNA here is from genome assembly GCF_964245445.1 of uncultured Nostoc sp. Taxonomy (GTDB): domain Bacteria; phylum Cyanobacteriota; class Cyanobacteriia; order Cyanobacteriales; family Nostocaceae; genus Nostoc. Next base: position 26,943 of record NZ_CAXTNE010000031.1, on the reverse strand, counting down.
ATCTGCTAACGGGATTGTAAATCAACAAACTTGGAACGCACTTCTGGGTTCCTCTGCTACTCCAGGCAGATCAAGGCTCTCTACTCAACAAGTAAAAGAATTACAAGTGCGTTTGCGGCAGCTAGGTTATTTTAATACTGCTGCTACTGGGAATATTGGCCCAATGACCAGAGAAGCTGTCACTCGATTCCAGCGAAATTACCGCCTACCTGTTAATGGCATCGCCAATGCCCAAGTTTTAGAGGCAGTACGTAGAGCCTCCACTGGTGGATATACTACTCAACAACCAGGCAGAAGTTATCTGACTGTAGGTGATCAAGGAGATAATGTCAGATTAGTTCAAGAGCGTTTATCAAAGTTGGGTTTCTCTAATACCAATCCTGATGGCTTTTTCAGCGATTACACCAGAGAATCTGTGATTGCATTCCAGCAATCATCTCGCCTGAATTCGACTGGAAATGTAGATTGGCAAACTTGGGAAGCATTAGGGTTGAACAACTTGAATGCAGGCAATTATACTGAAAACAACGGTTATGTATTTTCTAGTAATAATGACTATGTAGCACCTCAGACTAATCGCTATGCATTGCCTCCTACCAATGGCTACGTTGTACCTGTGAGTAATGGCAACACATTAGTTGCTAATAATCCCTACAGAGTAATAGTGCCAATTTCCAATAATGATACTCTGATTAAAGTGCAACAATATATACCTAATGCTGTCACGGAACAATCCCATCTAGGGGATTATGTGAATGCTGGAGAATTTAGCGATCGCGCCCAAGCAGAAACACTATCAAAAATGCTCCGCTCTTATGGTCTTGATGCACGAGTAAAATACAATTGATTCTGAATTCAGGATTCAGAATTCAGAATCAATTAGGGGGAATTCAGCCCATTTATCCGTCACTCACATAGAATTCAATTCTGTAGCTTGCTACCCTGAAAGGGTATTCTGGCTCCTGACTCCTGAATTCTGTTTTGTTAAATTGACAAACTCAACTGCGAACCTTCCTGAGTTTTATTCACTTCAATCCTGGCTTGGAAAGCTTCTTTGAGGTGGGGCATGTGAGTGACAGTGAGGATGCAGGCGAAATCGGAAGCGATCGCATTAATCGCTGCAATCAAGCGATCGCATCCTTCAGCATCCTGTGTACCAAATCCCTCATCCACAATCAACAATTGCAACGCCGCCCCCGCCCGTTGTGCTAACAATTTTGCCAAAGCCAAACGGATGGCAAAGTTAATTCTAAAAGCTTCTCCACCAGAGTAAGTTTCATAAGCTCGTGTTCCTCTAGAATCGGCGATTAAAATATCTAAAGTGTCTATCAGCTTGGCATTTTTCTTAGTTGATTTAGCGCTGCGTCCAGATTTTTGAGTAATAAATTGTACATGAAACTGATTTCCACTCAGGCGCGAAAGTAGTTGATTTGTCTCAGCTTCCAGTTGCGGTAACACATTTTCAATCATCAATGTCTGGATACCATTTTTACCAAAAGCTTGCGCTAATTCCTGATAAACACGGTATTCCTGCTTGCAAGATTGTAATTGCTGCTGCTGTTGTTCGTACTGAATTTGCAGAGTTTCTAGTTGATGCGCCAACTGCTCTAAACGCCCTAACTTAGCAATTTGCTCATCGAGTTGCCGTCTGCGTATTGCTAACTGCTGCTCTAGTGCTTGAATTTGGGCAGAGGGGTTAGCTGTTGCTTGTAGTTGCTCAACAATGCTTTCAATTTGCCCGCCGAGTTTTTGCCGCTCCGTTACTCTGGCGCTTCTAGAGTCTTCTAACTCTTGCAATCTCGTCTGGAGTTGGGGATACTGCTGCTGGGCTGACAGCAGTTGTTGATACCGCAAATGCCAAGATTGAGCTTGGCGGACAGCCATACGCAGATTATTGTGCTGCTCGGAACTGTAGCCAATTTCGGTAATGTGACGCTCAAGAGCCGCGATTTGTTTAGCACATTCAGAATCAATCTGATCCTGCTGGATTCTGGCTTGTAATTGAGCAATTTGGGATTGTAATTCTGGTTTTCGGGCTAATAATTGCGCTTGTCGCTTAGTAGCATCTTTAATCTGCCCTTGTTTAATTTCTGCCCATCGCCACCGCTCAACTTCACTCCGGGCGAGGGCGTGGTCTTGTTCATTATAATTAACTTGTTGCAAATATTGGTCTAGCTGCCGGAGTTCGGCTTGTTTATCAGGAGCGTAATCACCAGCTTGGAGCGATCGCTCTAAATGTTGTTTTTCAGCAGCAATTTGTTGTAACTGTTGTTGGACATCAGTTGTAGCTTCTAACTGTGCTGCCAACTGTCCCCGTTGTTCGCGTAAACCATCGTAACTCGCTAACTGTTGTGATATTTCCCGATATTCCTGCCTCAGCACCTGAATTTCTCTATCAGACACAGCCATTTGTTCCCGTACTACCCAAAACTGCCCTTGAGTATCTTCTATCTCAGTCTGGGTTTTTTCCACCACCCGACTCCAGTGATGTTCATCCAGGGGACGCTCACATAATGGACAAAGTGCTTCAGGATTTTGGAGCATTTGCAATTTTTGCTCTAATTCTCCTAGCAGTTTTTCATAATCGCGTTGATGAGCTTGCAGACGTTCGATAAAGTGCCGCCTTTCTTGCCCTTTTTCCTGCACTCGTTGCAAATAAACTCGCTTTTTCTCCAGTTCGTCAATCTGGATTGCCACATCCATTACTGCTTGTTGCAGTTGCGGTTGGCGGCGGTGCTGGCGTTGCAATTGGTTCTCAGTACTTTGGAGTTGTTCGAGTCGCGCTACTAAACCAGCATGAGTGCGATCAAGTTGGCTTTGTAAAATTGCTCGTTGTTGCAACAAGGGAGTAACTTGCATTTGCAGTTGATCAAGACGAGCAACATGGTGACGAGCTGCGGCGAGTTGTGACAAAGCAGCTTCTACTTCACCTGATTTAGTCAGAGTTTGCTGAATTTCTCGCTCTTGTTGCTGCAAAGCTTCGATTTGGGCTTGGGCTTGTTGCAGTTGCCGTTCGATTTCGTGAATTTGTTTGGTAAGCTGTTGTTGCTTTTGTTGGCGAGTCTGCCCAGCGCGGGTGTATTCTTCAAATTTGGCAGCAAAGGCTTCTTCTTGAGATTGGAGACTTTGATATTGGGCGTATCCAGCTTTAATTTCAGCTTCTTGGTGTAAGATTTTTTCTAAATCTGATAACTGAGAGCCAATAGCTGATTGTTCTTGTTGGAGGCGATCGCAATCTTGGCTAAGATTTTGGTATTGCTGCTTTACAAAACTGAGTTGTTGTTCCCAATTTTGGCGCTGGTGCTGGACAACTTGCAAACTTTGTAATTGAATATTATCAAAAGCTTGCACCTGTTGCAGTTGGTTGAGTTCGGCTTCTAACTCTACTCTTTGCGCTTCGGTTGTCTCGCGTTGTTGCAGCTGAATTTTTATCGACTCCAAAGAACGCTCTAACTCTACTGCCCTTGCTTTGAACTGACGAGAAGATTCCTTTGCCCGTTCTTCCAAATCATCGTACTGATTGAGTTTCAACAACTCCGCTAAAATTTCTTTGCGTTCTGTGGGGCGTTTGAGCATGAACTCATCCGCACGCCCTTGACGTAAGTAAGCAGAATTAATAAATGTATCGTAATCGAGCTTAATGTGTTCTAGAATCAAATCTTGAGTTGCTCTTACCCCTTTGCCAGTGAGTGAGCGAAACCCAGATGGTATTTCTATTTGAAATTCAAGAACGCTAGTACCTCCCCGAATTCGGGTACGAATCACCCGATATTTTTGCTGGTTGCTTTTGAAAGTAAAATCAACTCGAACTTCCTTCGCGCCAGAATAGATCACATCATCTTCAGCAGTGGCACGGCTTTCACCCCAAATTGCCCAAGTGATTGCTTCCAAAAGTGAAGATTTACCCGCACCATTGGAACCCGAAATACAAGCCGTATGCAAACCGCCAAAATCTAAAGTTGCATCACGGTAACTAAGAAAGTTTTTGAGGATAAGTTGTACTGGGATCATTCACGCTATAGCGCCACATCTACTTTTAATAAATAACAGTACAGATGCACTGTTTGTTAGTTTAGCTATCTAAATATCAGGTTTCTAGTTTTGAAGACTTCAATTTTACAAAATTTAACAATAGAAAAAGCAAATTTCTCTTGTTGCATGAAGAAGTTTTGCTGTCTTTGGAGAAAAATGAAACTTCTGTGGAGGTTTCTTGTTATTTCTTTCTGTTGTCTGAGAGGAAAATATTCCTATTTGATTTATGAGAATTGAAAGTCACAGATCCCCTACTTCTTTGAGAAGTAGGGGATCTTGTCTCTTACGAATTATTTAGGATTGCTATAGTGGCCAAGACAGAATTTGTTATTGGCTAATTGCGTAGGCGTAGCCCGTCTTAGACATCGCTATCATTTGACCTTGACCGAGGTATCAACAATCCAATATATGTACCGACAGCAAATTTTGTTAAATCTAGAAATTGAGGGCGACTCTTGTCGTCGATAACTGCAAGAGTGAGAGAACCAATCACCATAATCAGCGTTACAACAGCCAGCACTTCATCTCTTGAAGGAAATTTCTTGGATAACATCGACTCACTCCCAAATTTTTTGAATTACTACATCCCTAGCTTTACAGGCGAGTGGTTGTTGTAAGCTTAAATACAGACTTGTGATATGAGTGACTTGTGTATGCGATGAGGATGAATTCCCAAATTGGCAGTTAGAATCAGCAAAAGTGTACTGATTAGCTTATGTCCGGGCGATCGCTTTCCTGTTCTCTAGAAGGTATCCAAAAAGCAAAAAGAGCTTTGATCCGCTGTTCCTTAACTCAAAAAGCATTAGCTGAAGATTTAGGAATTACTCGACAGCCGATCGGAAAGTTCTTTACAGGTAAACCTGTTGACCGCAATCTCTTTGTCCAGATTTGCGACAGGCTAGATTTAGAGTGGGAAGAAATAGTTGCTGAAGCAGCCAGTGAACCAAAGATAAATCAGGATAACAGCATTGATATTGATGCGATTGTGCAAGGGGTACGCGAAAAGATAAAACCCCTCATTCAAGAACGCTGCGGCACAATGCGGGTGCTGGATATGACTCAGCCCATTGGGTTGAATGACATCTATACCAGCGTTAATATCCTGGAAAAAATCACTCGGCGACACGGCTAGGAATTGATGAATTATTACAACAGTGTAGGAGCCAGGATTTTGACCTTTTTGGACTCAATAAAATTACTGAAAAACGAGTTATAGGATTGGAAGCGGTTGAGAAATATTCCAAGCTAATGATTTTGGGAAAGCCAGGTGCAGGCAAAACCACATTCTTGAAGTATTTAGCAATTCAGTGTCTTGCAGGTGAGTATCAGGCTGAACGTGTACCGATTTTTGTTACCCTCAAAAACTTTGCGGAAGCTGAAAACAAACCCAGATTGCTAGAATACATCACCGAAGAACCTATAAATCCTATCTCTTCTATTCGAGATGTAATAACTTATGGCAAGGCATTAGTTTTACTTGATGGGTTGGATGAGGTTAGAGAAGAGGATAGCGATCGCATCTTAAAAGAAATTCGTGAGTTTTCTGACCGTTTCCTAAACAATCAGTTTGTCATGACCTGCCGGATTGCAGCACGGGAGTATACCTTTGAGAAGTTCACAGAGGTGGAAGTTGCTGATTTTGACGATGACCAAATTTCCAACTTTGCCAATAACTGGTTTAAGGAGAAAGCTGTAAAACCAGAGACTTTTATTAGTGTGTGTTGCAAAGCATCGATTAGGCGGGAGTTTCCCAGCGAGTTTCTGAACTATTATTTAGAAGATATCAAGATAAACAAATCTGCTAGTGGTAAAAAAGCTTGGAAATTATTGAATGATAATATATTTAAAAAGTAGCTGTGGAGAACATGAGATGAAAACTGAAAGTGCAAATAAAGCAGAATCCTTCTACATTGCTATAATTCTCTATAAATCATCTTCAGCTCAACATGATTATCAACCTTTGTACCAAGAAAGCTTTGTTTTGATTAAAGCCGATTCTTTAGAAGAAGCAAAAGCAAAGGCTTTGAATCATGGTAAAAATGAAAGTGTCAGCTATACAAATGAGAATGGAGAAACTATTACTTGGTCTTTGCAACAAGTGGTAGATGTGAATTCAGTTTTGTATGATGACTTTGATTCCTCTGAGGATATTGTTGATTTATATGCTCGACATTTTCGGAACTATGAAGCTTACCAATCATTTGAGCCATTATTATCTCAAGAGCAATTCAGAGAAGAGTTATAAAACCATGCGATCGCTCTTGTCGATTCCCATCACTGACCCAAAAGCGATCGCAAGTATTTTTACTTTATATCTATAAAAATCTGGAAGACCGTTTTTATGGGTTCCTATCAATGATAATTTTAAGCATTGGGAACCCCTAAAAATCAAAGTTTATGAACGTAGCCGACGATAAAACGATTGTTCGCGAGTATTTCAATTCCACAGGGTTTGACCGTTGGAAGCGAATCTACGGCGATGGCGAAGTCAACAAAGTCCAACTAGACATCCGCAATGGACACCAGCAAACCGTGGATACAGTTCTCGGCTGGCTGAAGGCTGATAACAATTTACCAGAGCTATCAATCTGCGATGCTGGGTGTGGTGTCGGTAGTCTCAGCATCCCCCTAGCGGTAGATGGTGCCAAAGTCTATGCCACCGATATTTCTGAGAAAATGGTAGAAGAAGGCAAGGATAGAGCCAAGCAAACCTTGCCAAATGCTGAAAATCCCACTTTTGCCGTGCAAGATTTGGAATCGTTAAGTGGTAGTTACCATACCGTCATTTGCTTAGATGTTCTCATCCATTACCCCCAAGAAAAAGCGGATGAGATGATTTCTCACCTCTGTTCTTTGGCACAGTCGCGGATAATTCTCAGTTTTGCGCCGAAGACTTGCGCCCTTAGTATACTCAAGAAAATTGGCAGTTTCTTTCCTGGGCCAAGTAAAGCGACTCGTGCATATTTGCATCGTGAGGCTGATGTGGTGAAAATTTTAGAAAGTAATGGCTTTTCATTGCAACGAAAAGCGATGACGAAGACGCGTTTCTATTTTTCCCGCCTACTTGAAGCTACACGTAAGTAAATTGAGAATCGCAGCAAGAGAAATATTATACCTTTGCTGCGATTTGAAAATCTCAAACCTGAGATACGGTAGATATTGCAGTTGGCATCAAACTTTGTTTTTTCTCTAAATAATCGTTGTTCCGCTCTGCATAATAATACATTATTACAAAGGAGGCGATCGCAGCTGTTCCCAAGAGAATAGTGAAAGCAACTAACCACATTTCCGTTTTATTCAGATAAAATTTCTTCTTTGAAGCTTTAACAAAGGATAGGTCTTGTTCAGACTTCTGGGGATGCTGATTCAAAGCACTACTTTGAATCAGAGTACTTTGCTTTTGATTCTGGCTAGTTTGAGGTATTTGATTAAGGCTTTCATAGGTATATTTAATTTCTTGTTTATTTAATTTCTCTAATTCCCTAATTTCGTGCCATAACGGGTGACGTTGTAGTAACCAACGCCGGACTAATTCTATTTTAACTTTACTGCCTTGCTCATTTAAAAAGCCCTTTGATGCTAGTTCTTTAGTTAATTTTTTCTGCAAATCTCTTGACAATACATCATCATGACTTTGAAGTAACATCAACGGGTTTTTCTCTAGCTGTTGGTCTTTTTTTTCTATAGCTATTTTTTGCGCCTCAGCCACCGCCGAAAAAACTACTTTCTCTGGTACAGATAAAGCTTCCCAATACCATGCAAAACCAGCTTCGGCAAGCTCAACCGCCCTATCTATAATCATTTCTACATCTTCTTCAGAAACTTCCCATTTTTCTAGTTCCCTAGCTCGACTGAAAATTGCAAAACATAAAATTTGAATAAAATAGGGATGTCCTGCTGATAAATCGGTAATTGCTTCTATGGCCTTTGGTTCGTATTTTAAAGAATCTGCAACAGGTTCGATAATTAACTGCTTAATACTTTCGTTATCCAGTAACCCAACTTCTGCAATAGGTACTTTGGGAAATATTTTTAGTAAATTTGATATATCTGCTGGTTTTCTTCCAGCAAATATAATTATAAATAATCTTTTATTTTTATAAACAATATTTTTTAACTGTTTGAATAGTGATTCAAGCTCTACACCTATATGGTTATTGCTTAAAGCATCAAATTCATCTAATAGTAATACCAAATTAGTATCTTTTAGATGTTCCTGAATTTGGGGTAAAAAATTAGTGCAAAAAATCTCCTTTTGTTCTTGTATGTCTTTGGCTTTTGGTATTGCTACTTTATTTGGAGCTATTTTTAATTGTTCGACAATAGTTTCTGCTAAATTTTCTAAGAGGTTTTCTAAGTTTTCTTGGCTATGATATTCTAAATCAAAGCTAACAAAAGCAGACTTATCTACTTTGACAAATTTAGAAATATTATGAAGTAGAGATGACTTACCTATACGTCTTTGACCATGCATTAATATGACTTTCTCGCCTTGTCTCAGATTTTCCTCAATGAACGACAACTGCTGCTGTCGCCCAAAAAATATTTCCGGTTCACTAATGGGACGACCGATGATGTAAGGATTTCTTTGAGACTGTAATGGGATCATAATAATATCTGCGATAAGTCTACTGAGCAGCCTGTAATTTTTTAGCTAGATATCTATAAGCTGTTGCAGCACAACAAAAGAAATAAAATTTGGTTCTTCGTTATTACCCACAACCTCGATCATTACTCATGGTGATTGGCTACTTGACATTAGTATTGTTAATTTTTTCCAAATTTGGTTCCGTTAGAACAACAAACTTTCCACTTTTTACTATAATCATTATATATTTTCTTTTTATTTCTCTACTATTTTTGTCAAACATAAGCTTTTCGCCAGATGTGTTATTTGATAAAACCCTAACATTTGGTAAACTGCCCAAAATTGTTGCCTTAGATAGATGCGAAGATTGTTTGAAAGACTCAATAAAAACCTGGGTAGCGTCAAAGCTAGTTGCAGTGTTCCAACTAATCGGAGCTTTCCATTGGTTTTCAGCTTTTTGTGCAAAGCTCTTTGATTTTGGTGCGTCGCGAAACCAAGGTACAGCTACAACCAAACCTTCTACAGCATCACCACCTTCTTCTAAAATTTGATTGCTATAAAGAGAAGCACCTCCTAACAATTTGACTTCTTGTTTTTGTTGTGGTATTTGCATCTCGAGCCATTCCTTGTGAGCTTTAGCAATTGTAATTGCCGCTGGCAGATGCTGCGTATCTGGAAACAATAACATTGCCTGTGGTTGATATTGATCGAGCAGACTCTTGATTTTGTATTCATTGAAGCTTGGATCAGCTAAGTTAATACATGGTTTACCAGCTATTTGACCATTAACTCTTTCAAACTGATTTCTAAACTCTTCTCTTATACTGTTACTGTATGGGTCATTCGGATTACAGAAAATTACTGCTTTTTTTAATTTAAGTTTCAAGGCATATTCAGCTAAATCTTTACCAGTTTCTTCATCTGAATCAACGGTTCTAAAGAAGACTGGGCTTTGTAAGGTTGTGCTACTACTAGTGGGTGAGATAACAGCTAAATTAGCTGCTTCATATATGTTTAACGCTGCTTTAGTAACATGGCTAGAACTGTGTCCTATAACTCCTAGTATTGATTTTTGTTTTACTAGTTCTTCAGCTACGACTTTTGCTGTATTTTCTTGGTTGGCATCGTCAGCAATTATAATTTCTAGTAATCGACCGTTTAATCCGCCTTGTTCATTAAACTGATTTTGTGCTTGTGCTATGCCACGTAAAATTTCTTGAGCAAGATCAGTTCTGTTTGTTGCAGGTACTACAGTTGCCAAAGTTAAAGGATTACCTTGTTTAATGGCACGAGCATTATTTTGATAAATTAGTACCTCAGGGTCATTAAGATTAGTCTTAACAGCTTGTTTAAAGTATTTTTCAGCATCTATGTAATTCTTATTGTTAAAGCTGTCAATACCTTGGTCGCGATCGCTATTTTGTATGCCTGGAAATAAAGTGCGATCGCCTCTACTAATTCTAACCTTACTATCAACTGGATCAACAGCAATCTTTCTACAGATAATACCTAAATATTTTTCTTGTCCTACTGGACAAGTATTGAATAGATGACTAAAAGATAGACTTCCAGTAACACCAACCAACGCTAAGATTACCAGTGAAATTGATAACTGTGAAATTGGTAATCTCACAACTTGCCTCAGCATATCGGCGGCAATGTTTTTTCTCTTAGCTTGAAAAGCTTTGATTTCTAGTAGTTTTTGTTGAGCTAAACTACTTGTAGGTTCAATCAGTAAAATTTTTTCGTACTGCTGTTTCGCTTTCGTAAAATTCCTATCAGTTATTAACCGATGTCCATATTGATCTAAAGCTCGTATAAGTTCTTGTTGATAGCTTACCGGATCTACTTTATAGGCTCGCTCGTAAAGTTCTAAAGCTTTGTCAAACTTTTTAACCTGCAAGTATTTTTCTGCTAACTCCACTACAGTGCTGAAATGATTGGGATTTAGCTGCAAAACTTGTTCGTAAAAACTTAATGCATTTTCCTGTTTACTTTCTTGCCAAAAACGACGAGCTAAATTCAACACCGACTCAACATTTTCTGTCTCCAGTGTTTCTAAACTCCATATTTCATCCCTTATTTGATGACGCTTCAATATCCAGTGACGGACTAACTCTACTTTTAATTTGATAGGATTATTATCTAAAAACCCTTTATTAATTAGTAGTTGAATAGCTTCTTCTAAAGAATCAGTTAGTACAAATCCATAGGCTTCAAGTAGCTTTAAAGGATCTTCTAATTTATTTTGTTTTTGAGCTTCAGCAACTGCTGAAATCACTACTTTTTCGGAAATACTCAGCCCATCCCAAAGCCCACCTAATCCACCTTCAGCGCTCTCGATTGCCTCGTCTAATACATCACTCACAAAGGCAGGTATAACTACTGAATAACCTTCACGCATTGCTAGATTGAAGATTTCATAACACAATATTTGTGTATAAAAGGGATGCCCTGATGAATATTTAATAATTTCTTCTATCGCTCTTGATTGATATTTCAAAGCATTATTAGCAGGCTCAATAATCAGGCGTTCTGCGCTTTTATTATCTAATAAACCTATTACGCGAAATGGTGCAACTCTCAATGATTGCAGCGCATTTGATTGCAGCAAATCTGGGTTAGCATTGAGATATCGCCCAACTACCGCAATCACAAATAATTCTTCATGTCGCCTAACTAAATTTTCTAAAAAACGTAAAAATTCTGAAGCTTGTTCTGTATCGTTTTGAGTTACAACATCAAACTCATCTAACAACAACACCAGCTTTTTCAGCTTTTTATTGTCTAGTGCATCGTAAACTAGCGGTAGTACTCTATTGTTGATAATTGCACGAATATCTACATCTATACTTAATAAAATATTTAGTTTAGTTATATCTAGGTTAAGAAGTCTAAAAATATCATTAAATATCGCATACAAAATTTCACCTAAACTTGCATGAATATGAGTTTGCAAATCGCAATGCACGAAGAAAAATTCATCTTGAGATACAACAAGAGGAATATTTTTTAAAACAGAAGATTTACCTATACGTCGCTGACCGTATAGTAAGATAAATTGTGCATTCTGTTGCAAACTATCTTCTATGTCTTTAAATATAGTTTCTCTCCCAAAAAGTTTTTCTGGTATTTCAACTGGAGTACCGATAATATAAGGGTTTCTTCTGCGATCTTCCATATGATTTTTTCGGCTATTACTTTCACTAAACTACAAAAAAACTAATTATTTTTTCGACTATAGGATAAATAAATTTTAGAGATGATATAACATCTTTTCTATGATTTCCTACCCAAACAATGGCATTTTTCATGTTCTCAGCTTGCTGATGACTCATGAGATTGAGAAATTCTTTCTGCCTTTTTTTCAATGAATCTTCATCAGAATTCCAAATTTCTTGAATTACCCATTTTTCCATCAATGATGAAGTAAATAAATAAGAAATATCGCCGTTGTTAGCTGTACGTTTAATGACACCCTGTTCCTCTAGGTTGGTCAAATTTCGTTCGCTTTGGGTAAAAATTAGGTCAACATCTTTTAAGTCATATCGTCTTTTTTCCAGACGACCTCTCAATTTTGCCAAAGCCATCAACATCAATAAATTTTGGTCTTTATTATTACACCTTTGCCAAGTACTATCAAAAAACTGTTGAGTACTACTTTCAAATTCCCTAACAAATTCTTCTACCTGGGGCGATGTATTATTGCGTAACTCTTGATATACCAAAAAACTAGCAATTTGTAGCAGAGATGGGTGTCCCCCAGCAATTTCTTCTATTGCTTGCCGTAATTCTGTTGTGATTGGTTTATTAAATGGTTGCAGTAGTTGTTCTATTTCCGTGTGATCAAATGGTTTAATTTGTCGAAATAAATAATGGTTATACCACGGTGAAGCATTAGGATTAAGACGTGGCCCAAGATCATTGAGGCGTTTTTTAGAAGTGACAATGATTGAGAGATTCCGTTTTGGTTCTGAGTAAACAGCCAAGTTACGGCATTCACTCAAGAATTGTTGCACATTCTCTTGTGAGTATTCCTGGCTTTGAGTAAGAGCCACATCGTAGTCATCTACCAGCAATACTAAGAATTTTCCTCTTTGAGCAAGTTCTCCTAATAGCTGACGCAGACTATCTCTAGATGCTCGACTCTCTGTTATAAGAGTATTGATCTTAGCTTGCAATTCTGGTTCAGTATCCAGATTATCCTTCAGTAAGCTAAGTAATTTTTTCCAAAAGCCGGAGGGAGTAAAAGGCTCAACTTCCTCGCAACTAAAGCGCACTATTACTGCTATCGATGAATCTAGTCCATGCTGTTTCCAAGTATCAGGAGAAGCCAGTTTCACCAAAAAGGAAGTTTTTCCTGTTCCCAATCCGCCCCATACTGCCAAGTGACTGCGATGATGGATCTGATCAAAGGCTGCTGCTATGAGAGAGTTTCTCCCTACGAATCTTTCTGGGACAATGGGAGTTCCAACAACGAAAGGATTTTGTGAGTTTGGATACATTCCGATTTCCTTAGTTGTATGTTGTATGATATTTGACGTTGATTTTTTAGTCTTGTATATTTGCAGGATGGCGATATTGATGGTTTTGTAGAATGGGCGTTTACCCATCTTTTAATTATTGGACACGCAAAATGCCCGTCCCACAACCACTCTAAAATTGTGTAACGTCGAATTTTTATAGGAAAGTAAGTATATTAAAATATTACATGATTGCTGGGTATGTTTTACGCGTCAAGAACCCTGTTTCTTCAAGCAAGGTAGGCAAAAAAGTTTGGCGCAAAAGCTAAAAAACTGTCGCTGAGAGTAAATTGATATATTTGAAGCTTTGCGAAAGTAAGGTTAAAATCGCTAGCAAAGTGTAAATCTGAAGTGGAACTATGAAAACTGCTGAAAAATTGGCCGCAGCTTGGCTACTGACAATGGGATTCATGTTTGTAACTCTATCAGCAGCAGAGGTATTTAATAAAACGACTATGGAAAAATCAATCACGCTACCCTTAGCTTGGGATGGTTCGATTGAGTTCTCACAAACAAATACCCCTGTAATTGATGATACTACAGTAGAACGTCTAATTTTTGGCATTCCTACCCTAACATTGGGCACATGGTTAGCGTTGGGATTATACCGTCAAAGCCGACAGGAGAAAAAAGCTCTTAATCAACAAATTAGCGATCGCCTGCAATCGATTTTTTATAAAATGCTACAAGAAAATCATGGGCGCATAACTGTATTAGGCTTTGCCATGCAGTCACAATTACCCGCAGCCCATGCTAGGCAATATTTAGATGAAAAAGCTAAAGACTTCAATGCAAACTTTAAAGTGAACGAAGAAGGGGCTGTATCATATCATTTTGATGTCTAATTGTCATTTGTCCTTTGTTATTTGTCCTTTGTTATTAACTAATGACTAATGACCAAGGACCAATGACTAATGACTAATAATTAACTTACGGCTAAGTCTAATGACGCAGATTTTTTTGAGCGTAGCTGCCATTTTAGGCGGTTTGTCAGTTGCTGCTGGTGCTTTTGCTTCCCATGCGTTGCGGGAAAAAATTAGTGAGCGATCGCTAGAAATTTTTGAAACTGGCGCTCGTTACCAAATGTATCATGCTCTGGCACTTTTTCTCGTAGCACTACTAATTAGTCGCACCGAATTTCCTCAACCCACTCTCATAGCTAGTGGATGGCTGTTTATCATTGGCATTGCTATTTTCTCAGGTAGCTTGTACGCTCTTAGCTTAACCGGTATTAAATCTTTAGGAGCGATCGCACCACTAGGCGGCGCAGCATTTCTTGCTGGTTGGGGTACTTTAGCTTTTGCTGCTTGGACTTTGAAGTTGTAAAGTAACAAAAATATTTTCTTACAAACAAAGTTATGAATTATGAGTGAAAAACTCATAATTCATAGTTCCTCGTTCTCAGGCGTACCAACAAATTATGCAAATCCGTATTCGCTGAAGGTACTTCGGGTAATGGACTAGACTGATATGCCTCCTGCAACTTATTACGCAGACGTTCATATTCTATTTGATGAAAAGCTACATTAATATCTGACAAAATAGACTTTTCTGCACCTCCTAATTTGTGGGCAATTAAATCAGGAATATATGGTAAATTAAAAAACTCATTCAGCTTAATTAAATTAACTTCAATTATGCCTGTTTGCATCAGATGAATTCCAGTCAATAGAACTCGATAAACATAAAGTAATGGTTTGATACGATGCGTCTCTTCTTTATTAAAAAGTTTCCATTGTGTTGCAGCAAAACCAAGATAGTGGTAACTATGGTGACGGGTAATGCAATTTTTAGCAATAAATTTTAACTCTTCATGTTCGGGTGAACTAGCTAATATTAAAGGTGAATACAGTTGTTCTAATACGTAACCATTCTTTTTGATGCTACTCAAAAAGAAATTTTTTACATCGTGAGTTACTAAATCAATTTCCAAAGATTCCCGAACTTCTGAAAATTCAATAGTTTCATTCCCAGTCTCTAATCCCACCACTTCTCTAACTGGTAAAATATGCACACCACGCAAGTCATAATCAGAATCAGGTGATGGAAAACCATATAAGTGGGAACCACTGATGATGGCGAATAAAAGCGGGTAAGGCTGTTGCCGAATAATTGTGTTAATTGAAGGTGGAATATTCATAATATACAGTTTACTTGCTTACTCCGTACGCCTGTTTCTTTAGAGCATCTTCTTTTTTCAAGGCTTCAACAAAACTAGGCTCTTGAGAAAAATCACACATCGCGCTAGTCTTCATGGACGTAACTGTACGCTGTAACATTAGGCGATGACAAATCAACTCTCTTTGAAAATTCCCTCTTGCACCTGGAGCCGTCCCATCGGCTTAGGCTGGGACAAACCTTATACCGTTCGCTACGCAAGTAATATCGATGATGGCCCTTGGCATGGTATGCCTTTGGGTGGCTTTGGTGCAGGTTGCATCGGTCGTTCTTCACGGGGAGATTTTAATCTGTGGCACATCGATGGCGGTGAACATACCTTCAAAAACGTTCCCGCTTGTCAATTCAGTGTGTTTGAATCCAATAGCACATCTTCTCAAGCCTACGCTTTGTCTACGCAAGCGCCCGATGATGGCACTCTCAAAGCTTGGCAATGGTATCCAACAACTCCCGGTACAGAGGGGACAGGTAATTATCACGCACTATATCCACGTAGCTGGTTTGTGTATGAAAATGTATTTCAAGCACAGTTGACTTGTGAGCAGTTCTCCCCAATCTGGGCAGGTAATTACCAAGAAACTAGTTACCCTGTGGCAATATTCCTCTGGAATGCCCACAACCCAACAGATGCACCCATTACTCTGGGCATCATGCTGACTTGGCAAAATATGGTGGGCTGGTTTACAAATGCCCTCAAATCTCCCGAAGTGCGGGTGCGCGATGATGGTAGTCCGGTTTACGAATACCAACCACGCTGGTGCGAAAGTCAAGGAAACTATAACCAGATAGTTGAAAATACACAACAGTTTGGTTGTGTTTTAGGTCGGGTTAATAGTGATAAACCTTTGCAAGAAGGTGACGGAACTTGGTGTATTGCGACGCTGAAGCATCCCCAGGTGGAAGTATTTCACCACAGCCGATGGAATTCTGAAGGAGCGGGTAATGAGGTGTGGCAAAGCTTTGCTAAAGATGGTTCTTTGCCTAATTATCTAGATACGACAGCAACAGAGAATACACAATTAGGGGCTGCGATGGCTACGCCGGCCGCAGGCATCGCACTCCGTTTTACTCTCCAACCAGGCGAAACTCTCGAAATCCCCTTTGTCCTTGCTTGGGATTTGCCGATCACAGAATTTGCCGCCGGAGTCAACTATTATCGCAGATATACAGACTTTTTTGGTAAAAGCGGAAACAACGCCTGGGCGATCGCATCGACTGCCCTACAAGAATACCAAACCTGGCGATCGCAAATTCAAACTTGGCAAAAACCCATTCTCGACCAGGAAGATTTACCCAACTGGTTTAAAATGGCTTTATTTAATGAGCTTTATGACCTCACTAGCGGCGGTACTCTCTGGAGTACAGCATCAGAACTTGACCCCATCGGTCAGTTTGCGGTGCTGGAATGCCTAGATTACCGTTGGTATGAAAGTCTAGATGTGCGATTATACGGCTCTTTTGCCCTACTGATGCTGTTTCCAGAACTAGAAAAGTCGGTGATCAGGGCATTTGCAAGGGCGATTCCTCAAGGTGATGATACACCCCGGATAATTGGCTATTACATGACAATTAAGGCAGAAAGCCCGATCGCTGTTCGCAAAGTTGCAGGTGCGACACCCCACGATTTAGGCGCACCGAATGAACACGTTTGGGAGAAAACCAACTACACCAGCTATCAAGACTGCAATTTGTGGAAAGATTTGAGTAGTGATTTTGTCTTGCAAGTATACCGTGATTTTCTGCTCACGGGTGCTGATGATGTAGAATTCCTGGCAGATTGCTGGGATGCGATCGTTCAAACCCTGGACTACCTGAAAACTTTTGACATTGATGGCGATGGGATTCCTGAAAATTCTGGTGCGCCTGACCAAACCTTTGATGATTGGCGGTTACAGGGTGTCAGCGCCTATTGTGGAGGGTTATGGTTAGCGGCGCTAGAGGCTGCGATCGCAATTAGCGATATTTTATTAACTTACCAGACAGGTGACACAGCAGAGTTAGCGGCGCAAAAGTCCACTTATGAAACTTGGTTACAACAATCTCTTCCTATTTACCAAGAAAAACTCTGGAATGGGCAATATTACAAACTTGATAGTGAAAGTGGTTCTGATGTGGTGATGGCAGATCAATTATGCGGACAATTTTACGCTCGTCTGCTGGACTTACCTGATATTGTACCGAGCGATCGCGCTCTCTCTGCCCTAAAAACTGTTTATGAGGCGTGCTTTTTGAAATTCTGTAATGGTGAGTTTGGTGCTGCTAATGGTGTTCGTCCTGACGGTTCACCAGAAAACCCCAAAGCTACTCATCCCCTAGAAGTTTGGACAGGGATAAACTTTGGGCTGGCGGCTTTTCTTGTACAGATGGGAATGAAAGATGAAGCGTTTAAGTTGACGCAAGCTGTGGTGCAGCAAATTTATGACAATGGTCTGCAATTTCGCACTCCTGAAGCTATTACCGCAGCTGGTACTTTCCGCGCTAGCACTTACTTACGAGCAATGGCAATTTGGGGAATTTACTTAGTTATTAATTGATTTGCAATCAAAGCGGTTCTCGCCTTGATGCAATAAACGTAGAGGCGCACAGCTATCATGCGTGTCAACTCAACGTGAAAGCCAATCTAGAACAAGCTTTTATCGTAATACGCTTGGGTTAAGCATTTTCTTATTCTCTCTGTGTACTCTGCGCCTCTGCGGTTAGTTAAAAAAATTGACTTTGACAAAGAGTTTTAACCTTAACCCAAGCATATTGGTCTTTATCTGAGAAAGCAAAGTCTAAATTTGTGATTGTATTTTCCAAGTGTTTCCGGAAGCGAAGGAAAATTTCAGTAATGGTAAGAGTTGAAGCATTGAGAATTCAAGACTACTCTATGCCGACTTTATCTTTGTTTTAGACCAAGGTATTCTTGTTGAGCAAGGCACTGATTGCAAACTCATAAAAATTGGTAGTTTTTACTAGTATTTAGCCTAGCTGCCACAGCACCCGTAATCTCAACTCTATAAAAGTTTTAAAGATTAAGATACATATAGGACTCAGATTTTATTTTTGAAATCTATCTAGGGTGTGTTAGCAATAACGGAACTCACCAAAATCTTAAAATGGTGCATTGCGTTCCGTTAACACACTCTACAAGACTACTTATTTTTAAAAAAAATTTATAATTACTATAAAATTTACTGTTGAATAAACTTAACAACCTTATGTGTTAGTTAACTTTATCACTACCACTAATTTTCCTAATATTTTATCTACTTAATCTGTTACATATTTTTTAGTAAAAGCATTTTGCTATAAATATTTGGCTTGATTTAAATTGATCATGATTAAAACAACCTATCTTTATCCCCACTGATCAGTATTTTTTTAAACTAGGCTATCTATCATTACTAACTGATAATCATGAAATAATTCACGATCAGTTTACAGTAATTTTATTTATATAAGCTGAAGCTGTATTTTTTGGAAATCAAAGAATATATCAGTCCTAAATGAGACGCAAGAATAAAAAAAGGCTGTAATCCTTGTAAAATAAGGATTTTTATCTCGGTATTTTCTCATGAATGATTCCGGATTGCTATATAGGGATAACAAATATAATTATCTTATCGAACTTATTAAAAAAATATGTTCAATGCTAGGGCTGCGAACGTTTTTTATTGTTTGGATTTTACTATTTTTATAAGTTGTTTTACATTATAGTTAATGGTAGTATTTTCTAAGGACTCGACAATAATAAATGGTTTAAATTGAGATTGTATGGGGGGTCACACCCCTCATGAATTAGCAAAGGAGGACAAAATTAAAAGTTGCACAAGACGCAAGTACGTGTCTAAATACATTCAGTAAATTTAGCTTAAAATCTACTAAATTAGTAGATGACATTAACGACAAAAAATAGTATAAATACGAATGGCATCGTTAAAGCTCAAAGATAAATAAATTTTTCCCACTACTCAAAAAAATATGGAAATTTGCCGGAAAATGCTTAATTA
Source organism: uncultured Nostoc sp. (assembly GCF_964245445.1). Taxonomy (GTDB): domain Bacteria; phylum Cyanobacteriota; class Cyanobacteriia; order Cyanobacteriales; family Nostocaceae; genus Nostoc. Next base: position 7,630 of record NZ_CAXTNE010000031.1, on the reverse strand, counting down.
AGCAGTAGTAAGAAATACAGGCGTTTTAACAGATAAAGTTTATTGAACTAGGAGTTGAGAAAGTTTCAGAGAACAAAACTGCATCTACCAAGAGCTACGCCGAGACTTTTGTCCTACCAGTTAGATGAGAAGACAAAAGATAAATTTTTACCTTTCACTTCCTAACAAGCTATAAGCACAGTTTCCTCAATTCATCAGAGGGAATCTGGATAGTTAGGACTGAGCAGCCAACAAACTTGATTAAAAACTTGATTGTTTTTAATCAAACGTTAGTCATGAAAAAAATCATCAGGTCAAATGCAGTCGAAACCTCAAGCCAAGGGGATAGTTCAGGAATGAATCTATATAATTTGTATCCCTACTACAAGCTAGCTCTTGCCACAACTAGTTTACTAGGGGAGTTATCAGCCAAAATTACTAAAACTCTGCTCAATAGCGCCAAGGTAAAGCTTAAACAGCAGAGAAGTTTCAGCCTGTATCTTTACCATTCAAAGCTACGAGAGCCAATCAGAGTTTGGGAAAATTATGTACGCGTCTGTTGATTGATAGATTTTATCCTTCGTCAACATCCAACACCGCCAAATTGCTGAGAATTTCCTGAAAGCGATTCAACAGCTACAAAAAGGTTAGTGCAGTTTGTAACCCTCAATTGAAACACTAACAATCGCAGAAATTTAACTAGTTTACTTCATTCAAGATAACTAAACACTATGATGAATCAAGACATTGCTGGTATTAGTAGTAACTTAGATACAACAGTCAAGGCTCAACAATTTGACAAAGTAGTTGAAGCAATTATTGCTGGAAAATACTCCTGGGCATGTGTTTTAATGCTACGTTTTGCTGGTTATAATCCTCTCCATTACATTCCGTACCGTACCTACAATCGCTTGCTCAAAGAAAATTCTCAAACCAATAGAACAAAACAACAGCAAAGTGAAAATATAAAAATGCTGAAAGATTCAAGACCTGCTTATCTTGAGGTAGTTGGAAAGCAAAAACCAGAAGGTAGCCAAGATATTTCCTTGAAACGCTGTGGAGTGAATTAAAAACAATTTGGAATCCACAGATTCTGTCTTAAAGTTGATTGAGTGTCTGAGAGCCTACTATGCTAATTTAAAATTTTTAGCATGGTATGTTTTCTATAACAGTGATTAATTTAATATTTTTTTGCAGAAATGTGCCAAAATGGCAAATATGTACTGATGATATTGGTAAACTAATAACAACTACAACTTAAACCAAAACAGAGGTGATTGGCGGCAAACAGGTTAATTTTAATAAATAAAATCAATGATTAGTTCTGACTATGAAATCAATCAAACTGATTACAAAAGTAGTCAGCATTTCATGGAGTAAATAACTCCTATATAAAGGAAGACCAACGATACAACCGTTGCTACTGGTGGTTCTTTTTCTGAGAAAGTTTTAGCAAGGAGAATTTGGGGAGGTGGATTCCCCCAATCTAAATTTTACACAGCTTTCATCGACTGCAGACGATGGGAGTAATGCTAATAAAAATTTCTATCCTGTGGTTGGTGTTGCTTTAGTTAAATATTGCAAACGCTTAACACCAATAACAGGAACGGAAACAGAAAAGTTACGGTAAAATCGTTGTCCTGGCTGGTAAAACTATTAGGTCATACGCTTCTCTTTCGACTATTGTAGTCCTAGTCCTCCCAACTTGGATTATCTCTGCTTTCTAAATTTTCAATTTATGTAGAAACAACTGGAAGTTCAAAATTTGAATAGCTTCCAGTTTTTTATGTGTAAATAAAAATAGGGTGAGCAATTTGCTCACCCTACTTTTTGTAGAGAATGGTTAATCCAAAAATGAATTAAACCTTAGCTAATTCCGGGGTAGGACGCTTGCTATTGCGAATTGATGTAATAGCCTCAGCATAATCCTTAGCGTTAAATACAGCTGAACCTGCGACAACTGCATTAGCTCCCGCTTCCAAAACTTGCCAGGTATTATTTGCCTTGAGTCCTCCATCCACTTCAATCCAAGGGTCAAGACCGCGTTCATCACACATTTGACGCAGCTTGCGGATTTTGGGTAATACACCAGGGATAAAGCTTTGACCACCAAAACCAGGGTTGACGCTCATAATCAGTACTAAATCGCACAAATCTAGAACGTATTCAATTAGCTCTAGAGGGCTACCAGGATTAAGTACAACTCCAGCTTTCTTACCAAGTTCTTTAATTTGCCCCAAGGTGCGGTGCAAGTGTGGGGAAGCATTATGCTCGCAGTGTACGGTGATATGATCTGCACCTGCCTTAGCAAAATCCTCTACATACTTTTCTGGCTCCACAATCATCAAGTGGACATCTAGTGGCTTGGTTGTAATCGGACGAATCGCCTCCACAATCAGAGGGCCTATTGTAATATTGGGTACAAAACGACCGTCCATTACATCAACATGAATCCAATCTGCTCCAGCCGCGTCTATGGCGCGAATTTCGTCACCCAGACGACTAAAATCGGCTGATAAAATAGATGGAGCAATTACAATGGGCTTTTGAGATCGGTTTTGGGTCATGGCTAGTGGGTTTTAAGCGTCCTCGTCTGTACGCATTGTAACAAAACATTGAGCAAGACTCATAACTTTGATCCCGGATTTTTTGGGAGTGGGGAGTAGGGAATGGGGGAGAATAATAACTTCTAACTCTTGACCAATGACTAATGACTAATGACTAATAACAAATGACTAAAAAACTAACCTGGATAATTTGGGGATTAAGTGCTTCTTGTCTGAGTGCGCCGGTAATTGCTTCGGCTTTAGAATCTGCTCTAGGAACTAATGGTATTGATGCTCTAAGGCTACATCAAGCTCCTTATAATTTAATCGGTCGCAAGATTGCTATTGGTCAGGTGGAAATTGGCCGACCTGGAATGTTTGGGTGGGATAAGGCGGTGTCTAAAAACCGTGCCATTTCTTTAGCGGGAGTCTTCTTACGCAATGGGCCAGCTAAATCAAATAGTGGTGTTGACCCCCACGCTTATAATGTTGCTGGGATGATGGTGAGCCAAGACAAGGCTTTGCCGGGAGTTGCTCCAGGAGCGCGACTGTATTCATCTGCGGTGGGTTCCACTAAAACTATGGGTCAGCCAGAAGAGTGCTTATCAGCCCAGTACGTAGCCCTACAAAATGGTGGCGATGTCCGTGCCATTAACTTTAGCTTTGGTGAACCTCTGACCCGCGATCCTAGACCAGAGGCTACTTTAGATGGTAATGCTTTACTAACTTTATGTGTTGACTGGTCTAGTCGCGTTCATGATGTTTTGTATGCGATCGCAGGCAATCAAGGTAAGGGGGGTATTCCTATTCCTACAGATAACTTTAACGGAATAAACGTGGCTTTTTCATCTCGCCGAGGGGGAGTTTTTAACAAAGTAGATGTGGCTAATCTGGCGGGTGCTAACCAAGGAGTGAGCGGAAGGCTAGCTGGAAAGGAATTTAATCTTGATGACCGTCGTGCTATCAGTTTAGTTGCTCCTGGGAATAACATTCCTTTGCTCAATCCAGATGGCAAAGTGAACAAGGTTACAGGTACTAGTTTTGCAGCGCCTCAAGTTACGGCTAGTGTTGCTCTGTTGCAAGAATTTGCTGACCGACAGATACGGACAAAACAACCACATTGGAGCATTGATGCTCGCCATCATCAAGTAATAAAAGCTGTATTGCTGAATTCAGCAGACAAAATCCAAGATAGCGGTGATGGCTTGCTGTTGGGAATGAGCCGGACGCTAATTGATAAACAAAATCAAAGTTGGCTAGATTCTGATGCTTATAAAGATCCAAAAATTCCTTTGGATGCCCAAATGGGAGCGGGTCATTTAAATGTATTTCGCGCTTATCAGCAACTTAGTAGTGGTCAATGGCAGCCATCAACAACTGTACCTGCCATTGGTTGGGATTATCGCACAGTCAATGCTGGAGCGTCTGTTGACTATATATTAGCAAAACCGTTAAAACAGGGGAGTTTTGTTGCTGTTACTCTGAGTTGGGATCGATTGGTAGAACTCAACGATAAAAATAAAAACCAGCAATATGACTTAGGCGAAAATTTCCGCGATCGCGGTTTGAATAATCTTGACCTGTACTTAGTAAAAGCTAATGCTCAAAATTCAGATGCTGGTGCTGTTTGCTCCTCAATCAGCCAAATCGATAGTGTAGAACATATTTTCTGCCCTGTTGCTGCTGCTGGCAATTATAAAATTCGCGTCCAGTTTCGTCAAAAGTTAAATGAAGTGACTCAACCCTATAGTTTAGCTTGGTGGAGTGTACCTATCAATTGAAATAGGGTATCACAACTTTTATCTGTGTCAACTTAGAGCGTTTTTCATTTATTTAAATAACACTCCTCTGTAGGGTAGCACAGCCGTGTATCTCTACAAAAGTTTGGTATTTCGTGAACTAAAAAGCTTGATTTTATCTTTAAAAATCAAGAGCGCTGGTTATTTCGTGGTTAAGTAGTTTACAATACTTTTATAGATAAATAGGAAAATTCCTAAGAATCGAGATTTTTATAATTCGTCTGTATCGCCGCCTCAATTAGGAATTAGCAACTTTAATAAGTTGTGTTTAATTCCTCTGAGTTAATAACTTGCTGTTACAGTTTCTGTAACAGTCCCATTTTTCTATTGGAGCAAATGCAATAGTTAATCATTGACACAGTGTCTGCGTCACCCATGGTCACAGTTCGGGAATCTTTCGCAAGTGAGGTGGTAAAATGAATCCGCAGAAATATAGTAGTATGAGAGAAAATTTCATGCAAAGACGTTACGGCGTTAGCCTGGGCAGACGCTATGCTATGACAGCCGCAAGTGTTGTTTTATGCAGTGTATTAGGGTATTCTCAAGTCGATAGTAATAAAAGTGTCCTTGCCCAATCTGGTTTACTTCAACCAGAAACTCCATTGCAAAAAAAAACACTCAAGACTGATACCAAACTTGTTGAGTCTAGCAATAAGTTTGGCTTCAAACTCTTTTCAGAAGTTCTGAAAAAGGATCGAGATCAGAAGAATGTTTTTATCTCACCTTCGAGTGTTGCGATCGCTTTAGCTATGACCTACAACGGCGCTAGCGGCACGACTCAACTAGCGATCGCAAAAACCCTGGAATTACAGGGGCTGAATCTAGCAGAAATCAACTCTTCTTACGCGGCGGCATTAAAGCAGCTTTTAGACAATTCTGATCCGAAAGTACAACTGAATATTGCTAACTCACTTTGGGCAAATCAAAATTTTAGCTTTCAGCCAGACTTTCTCCAAAGAATACAGTATTTCTATAAAGCTAAGGTCAGCAATCTAAATTTTCAAGATCGCGCAACACCTAGTATTATCAATAACTGGGTAAAAGATAATACTAATGGCAAAATTGATAAGATAATTGAAAAAATTGATCCAAGTCAGGTATTGTTTTTAATTAATGCCATCTATTTTAAAGGAAAATGGAGCCAAGAATTTGATAAAAGTCAAACTGCTCAATACCCTTTTTATACCACATCTGGCAAGCCAAAACAACACCCGATGATGTCACAAGATGGTGACTATAGATATTATGAAAGCAAACAGTTTCAAGCGGTTAGTTTACCTTACGGCAAAGATGGTAAATTCAGCTTTTATATTTTCCTGCCGAAACAAAACTCTAACCTGAAAGCCTTCTATCAAAACTTGAATGTTGAGAACTGGGATAAATGGATGACTCAGTTCAGCAAACAAAAAGGGTTTATTCGCTTACCCCGCTTTAAAAGTGAGTATGATGTTACTCTCAACGATGCCTTAAAAGCTTTAGGTATGGAGGAGGCTTTCAGCAACAAAGCCAATTTTTCAGGCATGGGTAAAAATTTTGCCATCAGCGAAGTTAAGCATAAAACTTTTGTCGAAGTGAACGAAGAAGGTACCGAAGCGGCTGCGGCTACTTCAGTGGGAATAGTCGCAACAGCTTTGAGAGAAGAACCAGAACCATTCCGAATGATTGTTGATCGTCCTTTCTTCTGTGCCATTAGGGATAATCAGACGGGAAGGGTTTTGTTTACGGGTTCCATCATTGACCCACAATGAGGAAGCATGAAGAAAGGTACAAACTAAGCCGAATTGTAGGCAAAAAGTTAGAAACATTCTTTTCGAGATTCACAGCCCGAGAAAAGATACGTCATTGCTCAAACCTCTTCCCTTCATGGCAGAGGTTTTCTCCTATCTCCTTCTCTTTGATAGGTTTCAAGGAATCCTGGTATCAACTATTCAAAAAATGAAGTCTTGAATCCCTTCTGACTTCTGCCTCCTTAAGGTAATGTCGCTTCAGAAATACTTAATGTGTTGTTAGCGTCAGCTTTCGAGGATTGGTTTGCTGCAATAGGTACAGTTATCTCCTCAGTGGCGCACTCGTCTGTCTCGCTGCTTAGGCTCCCAGGACGCAAGGCGCTTAAAGCAGTCTTAATTACAACCGCTGTGGGTACTGCCACAATTACACCCAAGAGTCCGCCAATTCTTGCCCCTGTCAAGACTGAAATTAAAATCCAAACTGGATTTAAACCAGTAAAGCTGCCTAAAATTCGGGGGGCAATTAAGTTTTCGAGAATTTGCTGTACAATTACTGCTGCTATCAAGACTCTCACACCCATTGAAAAATCTTGCAGTGCTACCAATAGTGTAGTCAGGGCGATACCTACAGAACCGCCAAAGGGGACGAGAGCCATCAAACCAATAGTTAGACCAAATAGTAAACCAAATGGCACTTTCAGCCACAAAAAGGTAGGAATCAGGGCTGATGCCATACAGGTAGATAAAATCAACTGGGTGATGAAGAAATTTTGGAAGCTCAGGCGGACTGTTTTGGAAAAAGGATCGCGAAATTTAGAGGGTAACCATTCTACTAAACTTTCCCAGAGTTCACCTCCATGCTGCAAAAGGTAGAAAGTCAAAACCATCGTCAAGAGAATATCTAGCAGGCTAGTAACTGTAACAACTGCCAGATTTAAAACTTGTCCAGCGATCGCTTGCAATTGTCCCTTGACGCGATCATTGATTTGCACTACCAGAGCATCGAGGTTAATCGGTAAACCATAAGTCTCAGCTTTTTCGTTTAATATCATTAACTGAGAGCGTCCAGAGTCGATCAACTCTGGTAAACGAGCCACCAGTTGTTGAGCTTGGGTAAGGGCCAATGGAAAAAGTGTCACACCCAAGGCTAATAAAATCGATAAAGCCAAGAGAAATACTAAAATAGCGACTTGCTCTCGCCTAGCACCATGATGCTCCATCCAGCTCACGGGGTAGTTGAGCAGAAAAGCTAGCACTGAGGCTCCGACTAAAATGACTATGAGAGAATGGAAATAATTAAAAAATACCGAAAGTGCCCAACCATTAAGAACTAGTAGCGGAAGGAATAACGCGATCGCGCCGATTCGCGCTATTGGTGTGAATGTTTGCCACCAGTCGAGTAGCTTGCGTGTCTGCATTTTAAGCTGATTGCTGGATAAAACTAAATGAAATCTTTCTTTACAGATTATTATCTCTAACTATATGAGTCTTATTCATCCTTCTAGTTTAGGAGTTAGACTAACCCAAATGGAAAATTTTAAACCGAAAGAGAATGGGGACTGGGGACTGGGGGAAGAAG
>NZ_CAXTNE010000030.1:0-43194 GCF_964245445.1 uncultured Nostoc sp. | reverse complement strand
GCTGGGGACTGAGGACTGGGGACTGGGGACTGGGAAAGAGTTATTTTAATCCTAATCCCTAATCCCCAATCCCCAATCCCCAATCCCCAATCCCCAATCCCTAATCCCAGGACTAAAATTTGTGTTTAGCATTGCAGTTCAACAGCAACAGTACAAGACCTACATTCTTTCTGATGAAGCCGCAGGTTCTCAATTAGAAGTCGTACCAGAACGCGGTGGTATCATCACTCGTTGGCGCATTCAAGGGCAAGAAATTTTTTACCTGGACACTGAACGTTTTACTCATCCTGAGTTGAGTGTCAGAGGTGGGAATCCAATTTTGTTTCCTATTTGTGGCAATCTACCAGATAATACTTACATTCATAACGGGCAACAATATACTCTCAAACAACATGGCTTTGCCCGTGAATTGCCGTGGAAAGCAACAGAACAAGAAACTGGAGATAAAGCTAGTCTCACTGTCGTTCTTGATAGCAATGAGCAAACCAAGGCTATTTATCCTTTTGATTTTCAGCTGGCTTTCAGCTACGAACTTCAAGGTAATACGCTAGAAGTCCGCCAGCAGTATAAAAACTTGTCATCCACACCAATGCCCTTTTCGGCTGGTTTCCATCCCTACTTTCTGTGTGGTGATAAAACTCAGTTAGAGCTTGAAATTCCCTCTAAGCAGTATCAAGACAATCAAACTAAGGAAATTCACTCTTTTGATGGCAATTTTGACTTTAGTCGTGATGAAATTGATTTTGCTTTTGGACAGTTAACGAGTCAATCGGCCACTGCGATAGATCGCAGCCGGAAGTTAAAACTCACCTTAGATTATGATGATTTCTCTACCTACCTGGTATTTTGGACAGTCAAAGGCAAAGAATTCTACTGTCTAGAACCGTGGAGTGCCACCCGTAACTCTCTCAATACTGGTGATAACCTGACTGTGTTAGCACCAGGAGCTAGCCATACAGCATCTATAAGGTTGACTGCTAATTTTTTCTAAACCTCTTTACAAATCTACAGATATCTGTGCTATGATGGCAAAGTTGCGAAATGCAGCGAAAGGGTCGCTAACTCAACGGTAGAGTACTCGGCTTTTAACCGATTAGTTCCGGGTTCGAATCCCGGGCGACCCATATAAAAGTTTAAGGAGTACTCGCTGAAGCTTATGAGATGAGCGCAGAGGCGAGTTTTATTGTTAGTAAAATTTTGTGAATGTGATCGCTCTAGGGAATAAAAAATCAGATGAGCGATCGCTTTTTGCTGAAGATAAAAGAAAGATTACAGATTAATTGAAATTACTAAGTTTTCAGCTTATCTCAGTAATTTTACGGCTACTTTAGTGCGGGCTGAATGTGAATAACTAAATTTGAGCTTTTCAATAGGAAGTAACAGATGCAGGTGAATTTGAGTAAAAAGCTTTTATTTCCTTAGCAGGTCTGGAAACTCAAAATGCTTATTTACTGATGTTGGCTGTAAAATATGGCTTAAAAACCCAAATTTTGTATATAAGTATACTATACAAAAATCATAAAAACTTAAATGTTAATTCTTTAATACTTAAGGGAATACTAATTAAAGTTGTGCAAGACTGACTCTTTTCCTTTTATAAGAACAAAAAAAGAGTATTTATATCAGGTTCGGTTAAACACTTATAATAACCGTAGGTTGGGTTGAGGAACGAAACCCAACATTTTATCCTTGTTCATGTTGGGTTTCACTGCCGTTTAACCCAACCTACTTGAGAGATTTTATTATAAGTAATCACCCGGACTTGATATTAGAACGCACAATAGTCAAGAATTTAGGTATGCCCTTTATCTATTAATTTAGGAAGTAAATTAATATGGAAAATTTGACAAGCGAGCAAGCTGAAGAAGCTTTGTTTCGCCTAGCGGCAATTGTAGAGTCCTCTGAAGATGCCATTATCAGCAAAACCTTAGATGGAGTAATTGTTAGCTGGAATCTTGGTGCAGAAAGAATATTTGGCTATAAGGTAAAAGAAGTGCTTGGTCAACATGGGACAATAATTATTCCTCCCGATCGCATCAACGAGGAAACCCAAATTGTTCAGAAATTGAGGCAAGGAGAACGAATTGAACATTTTGAAACTGTGCGTCAACACAAAGATGGGACACTGATTGATATCTCGCTAACAATTTCTCCGATTAAAAATTCGACAGGTACAATCATTGGTGCCTCTAAAATTGCTCGTGATATCAGTACTCGTAAACAAATTGAAAAAGCTTTGCAAGAGTCAGAAGCTCATCTGCGTCAGAAAGCAACTGAGTTGGAAACTACCTTACTTGAACTGAAGCGAACGCAAACTCAGCTAGTGCAAAATGAGAAAATGTCTAGTTTAGGACAGTTAGTCGCTGGGATGGCGCATGAAATTAATAACCCAGTGAACTTCATCTATGCCAACCTCAAGCCTGCCAATGACTATACTCAAGACCTATTAAGACTGCTGCGGTTGTATCAAAAGCATTATCCCAGTCCGGTAACGGAAATCCAGTACGAAAGCAAGGAGATCGACCTAGACTTTCTGCTAGAAGATTTGCCCAAGTTACTTTCCTCAATGGAAGTTGGAGCAGTGCGGATTCAAACGATTGTGCGCTCTTTACGGAACTTCTCCCGTATGGACGAATCTGAGATCAAACAGGTCAACATCCATGAGGGCATTGATAGTACGCTGATGATTTTGCAGCATCGCCTGAAAGGCAAGTTTGACCGGGAAATTAAAGTGGTTAAGAATTATAGCAACCTGCCGTTGGTTGAGTGCAAAGCTTCTCAACTGAACCAGGTGTTTATGAATATCATTTGCAATGCAATCGATGCCCTTGAAGAACGAGACCTACAGCGTACATTTCGCGAGATTGAGCAACAGCCCAGTCAAATTCTGATTTGTACTAAGATGCTTGATTCACATCATGTACAGATTCGGATTGTAGATAACGGTCAAGGTATCCCAAAATTCGCTCAAGAACGATTGTTTGACCCATTCTTTACCACTAAGCCAGTTGGCAAGGGGACTGGATTGGGGTTGTCGATCAGCTACCAGATTGTTACTGAGAAGCATAATGGCTCATTGCGGTGCCATTCCATACCCGGTCAGGAAACCGAGTTTGTAATTGAGATCCCGATTCGACAGAAGTGTCTAAACAATGTTTTAGAAATGTAAGTATCTAATCTTAACTTTAGTGCAGAACTTTTCGGTCTACTGAATTTGAAGACTTAGAAAGAGCGATCCCCGATCATTCATTTAGGAAATGCGATCGCTTTTGATTTTAATTGAAATTTTGCAGATGGTTTGAGTTTGAGTGCGATCGCGATCGCGTAGCGTCTCGCAGAAAAGCGTTCCCAACCGTCGTAGGCGCTTACCTTTAGTCAGCAATCTAGGATACAGAGCTACCAAAGCCTTTAAACGTAGGGTAGCTTACCATACAGTAGAATAGGTGAAGTATAGGGCATGTTTATGAGCGATGGCGTAAACTTTTTCAACATAGACACACGACACTAGTTATAATTTCCTATAAGTTGAAAAAACTCTTAAGATTTAGCGTAATAATTACGCTTCTCTCACACAGACTAGCTGACAACCACATTAGGAGGACTATCTATGGCGCTTGTACCACTGCGGCTGCTGTTGGATCATGCAGCTGAAAACGGTTACGGCATCCCAGCTTTCAACGTTAACAATTTGGAGCAGATTCAGGCAATCCTGAAGGCTGCTGTCGAGACAGATAGCCCCGTAATTTTGCAAGCTTCACGCGGCGCTCGTAATTATGCAGGAGAAAACTTTTTACGCCACCTGATTTTGGCAGCAGTAGAAACCTATCCTCACATTCCCATTGTCATGCACCAAGATCATGGGAATGCTCCTGCTACCTGCTACTCAGCAATTAAGAACAACTTCACCAGCGTAATGATGGATGGTTCTTTAGAAGCTGATGCTAAGACCCCCGCTAGCTTTGAATACAACGTCAATGTTACCCGCGAAGTTGTAAATGTAGCTCATGCTTTGGGTGTCAGCGTTGAAGGTGAACTCGGTTGTTTGGGTTCTCTAGAAACTGGTGCTGGTGAAGCTGAAGATGGTCACGGCTTTGAAGGTACACTCGACCACTCACAACTGCTAACCGACCCCGATGAAGCTGTTGACTTCGTAGAAGCAACCCAAGTAGATGCTTTGGCTGTTGCCATTGGCACAAGCCACGGTGCTTACAAGTTTACTCGCAAACCGACTGGCGAAATTTTGGCCATCAGCCGCATTGAAGAAATTCACCGCCGTTTGCCCAACACCCACTTGGTAATGCACGGTTCTTCTTCTGTACCTGAAGATTTGCTTGCACTGATTAACCAGTATGGTGGTGAAATTCCTGAAACCTACGGCGTACCTGTAGAAGAAATCCAAAAAGGTATTAAGAGTGGTGTACGTAAAGTAAACATCGACACCGACAACCGTTTGGCTATTACTGCTGCTGTACGTGAAGCTTTGGCTAAAAAACCAGAGGAGTTTGACCCCCGTCACTTCCTCAAGCCTTCTATCACATACATGCAGAAGGTTTGTGCTGAACGCTATCAGCAATTTGGCACAGCTGGCAACGCAAGCAAAATTAAGCAAATTTCTTTAGAAGATTTTGCTACTAAGTATGCTAAGGGTGAACTCAACGTTGTTACCAAGGCAGCTGCTAAAGTTTAATTTTGACAACAAACAAATAGGAGCATAGTTTTACTATGCTCCTAAAAAACTGATGATTTTAATGTTGTCAGAAACCGGGTGTTTACCCGGTTTTTTGTTTTCTTATAAAGGCTGGGAATGGGGCACTGAAAAGAGGCAGAGGGGCAGGGTGCGGCGGGCAAAGGGGAAAACTCTGCTCCCTACTCCCTGCTCCCCACTCCCTAGAACACCCGATGTTGTAAAGATGGCATTTGACGACGGACTTGTTCGAGCCTAGTGGGCTTGATTTCTGCGATCGCAATTCCCGGTTTTTCCCCAGCATCGGCTAAAATTACGCCCCAAGGGTCGATAATAACGGCGTGGCCGTGAGTTAGACGGCGGGCGTAGTTATTGCCTGTTTGGGCAGGAGCAATGACGTAGGCGGTATTCTCGATGGCTCTGGCTTGTAGTAGTACTTGCCAGTGGTCTTTGCCAGTAAAGGCGGTAAAGGCGGCGGGAATAAAGATAACATCAGCTCCCTTATCTGCCAGATGACGGTACAGTTCAGGGAAGCGGACATCATAACAAATGGAAAGCCCTAAATTACCAAGCTTTTCTGAAAAATGCACAGGTGGTAGTTGCGTACCAGCCACAACCGTGCTGGATTCCCGATAGGTGTTGCCGTCGGGGACATCAACATCAAATAGGTGTACTTTGTAGTAGCGGGAAAGTTCTTGACCGTTTGGGTCGATAAGTAGAGTGGTGTTATAAACTTTGCCTGTATTGTCTACCGGAACTGGAAAGCTGCCGCCCAAGATCGTAATTTGAAAGCGTTGAGCCATTTTTTTCAGAAATTTTTCACTTTCAAGAGCGATCGCATCGCCTTGCGCGAGTTTGTCTTTTTCTTCTCCCATATAGGAAAAGTTTTCTGGCAAACCTACCAATTCAGCACCTTGACGCACTGCAAGCTCTATTAATTCTTCAGCCTGTGCCAAATTTTTTTGTAAATCGGACACACTGGTCAATTGAATAGCGGCGGCTAAATAAGACTTCATAGATTCAACAACGAACAGTTGATTTATGGAAGATAGATTATCAAAATATATCGCTACTTCAACATCTGTGGAACTTAATTAGAAATGCCTCAGCCAAGATTTTCTTTACCAGACTTGTTTTATGCTGATCTTAATCTTCCTCTGGGTTATAGCAAACTGAGCAAGATAAAGATTAGGTTGTGATCAAACCTTGATAAAAACTGTCTACTGTGGATATTTCTATTCTCATTCAAACATTTATCGCTGTGTTTGTCTTGGCGGATGCTGTGGGCAATATACCGATTGTTTTAGTTTTGACTAAGGGCATGATGCCAGACCAAAGAAACAAAGTTATAGATAAAGCAATTGTCATTGCGATTGTAGTTCTTTTGCTATTTGCCTTTGCAGGGCAAATAATTTTAAATTACTTAGAAATCAGTATCGGCTCTTTGCGAGTAGCAGGAGGACTATTGTTGCTGTTAATTGCTTTGCAAATGCTGCGGGGAGAATTAGATCAGCCGATTATTGAAGAAGGACGCGATGTTGCAATTACTCCACTCGCTTTACCACTGTTAGCTGGGCCGGGGACTTTGACAACGGTGATGTTGTTGATGTCGAAATCACAGAGTCCGCATATTGCTGTCGTGGTAGGTATCTTAGGAGCGATGTTTGTCACTTGGTTAATTTTGCGTTTAGCAAATCTGATTGACCAGTGGATTGGTGCAGAAGGTGGAGTGATTGTGACTCAACTTTTAGGTTTTTTGTTGGCGGCGCTAGCCGTGGAAATTGGTAGTACGGGAATTAGGGAGTTGTTTTTGAGCTAGAAAACTCCTAAAAATATTCTGAAAGTGTATACAAATGTAAACAAGTTTGAGAGGCGCGAATTTCTCGTCTCTCAAACTTGTTTATAAAAATTAACCTAAAGTTAGAACAAGATGGATAACTCAAGAAGAGTTTATTGCCAATTGAGTTTCAAAGATACTTTTCGAGAGTGGAAGCTAATGTAGTTTTAGGCACAGCGCCGACTACCATATCCACTTTTTGTCCATCTTTAAAAATCATTAATGTGGGAATACTGCGGATGCCGTACTGACTAGCAACTTGAGGATTTTCATCCGTGTTGACTTTGACGACCTTAATTTGACCTTTGTACTGTTCGGAGATTTCATCGACAACAGGAGCTACCATACGGCATGGTCCGCACCAGGGTGCCCAAAAGTCAACTAAAACGGGTACCTCGCTGTCGAGTACTTCTTGCTTGAAACTAGAATCGGTAACTTGCGCGGCTGTTGACATGCCTAAAACCTTCGTCAATAATATCTGAACTTGGTGAAAATTCTACCATAGCAAAAACCTCAGCTTGGAAGTGCGAGGATGTACATTTGCAAAGAAGCTCTAGAATTTATTTATAAACATAAGGAACCGCCCGAACAGTAGTCCGGGCGGAGTGTGGTGTGAGGAGTGAACGGAAACATTCGTCTCCGCTATCTCTATTGTAGGTGACATATCGGATTTTTCCAGCAATTGTTTAGGGGGCTGGAAAAATTTATTGAAGAATTGAGGAGTGGAAAGAGGCAGAGGGGCAGGAAGCAAGGAGCAGAGGGAAGAGAGAAAGAGGTAATTTTTTATTCTACCCCTTGCCCCCAGCAAGAACTGCTTCTTCATCTCTCCCTGCTCCCTGCCCCCTGCTCCTTGCCCCCTGCTTCTTCATCTCCTTCATTTTTCCCCATTCTCTATTCCCTTATTTCCCCATACCTAATTGTTGAGCTTTTTGATAAACTTTACCCTCGGTTAATAGGGAAGGCGCAATCACAACTTCTACTTGTTGCATTTCTTTAATATTTTTGGCTCCTAAAGTGCCCATACTCGTCTTTAAGGCTCCTAAAAGATTGTGAGTGCCATCATCTAGTCCTGCTGGGCCAACGAGTATTTGCTCTAGGCTACCGGTGGTGGCAACGCGAATCCGGGTGCCACGGGGCAACACTGGGCTGGGAGTCGCCATGCCCCAATGATAACCTCGTCCTGGGGCTTCTGCTGCTCTAGCAAAGGGGGAACCAATCATCACACCATCAGCACCACAGGCAATGCATTTACAAATATCACCACCGGTGATTAAACCGCCATCAGCGATGATAGGAATATAGTTGCCAGTTTCCTTGTAGTAATCATCTCGTGCTGCTGCACAATCTGCGATCGCAGTTGCCTGTGGTACACCCACACCCAACACCCCACGGGACGTACAAGCGGCACCAGGCCCAATTCCCACCAGTACCCCAGCCGCCCCAGCTTTCAATAAATTCAAAGTGACTTCGTAAGTTACACAATTCCCCAACACCACGGGGATGGGCATGGAACGGCAAAATTCTGCTAAATCAAGTGGTACTAAAGACTCTGGTGACAGATGTGCAGTAGAAACTACCGTAGCCTGTACAAAAAATAAATCTGCCCCAGCTTTGGCTACTGCCTCACCGTATTTACTTGCACCGGCTGGAGTTGCACTTACCGCCGCAATACCACCTTGTTGTTTTATTTCCTGAATCCGTTGTTCAATTAATTCTGACTTTATTGGTTCGGCATAGAGTTCTTGCATCAGGGCAACAAATTCATCTTTCCCCACAGAGGCAATCCGATCTAATATTGGCTCTGGGTCAGTATAGCGAGTGTGAATACCCTCTAAATTCAGGACACCTAATGCTCCTAACTGTGACAAACGTACAGCCATGCGAACATCTACGACACCATCCATCGCACTAGCAATTATCGGGATTTCTCGCTCAATATTACCAATACGCCACTTAGTATCTGCCAAACTGGGGTCTAGTGTTCTGTTACCAGGGACTAAAGCAATTTCATCTATTCCGTAAGCTCTGCGAGCTGTTTTTCCCCGCCCAAGTTGAATTTCCACGCTTTAATTTTTCTCAAATCTGTTTAAGCTAGGGTATCAAATTGTGAGATAAGTTGGGGCGTTTTTTCCCTGAACTACACAGATAAATTCGAGTTCCCCAAGCCGCCGCTCGAAACTTTTATGGACGCAAAGTATTTACCAGGCAAACAAATGAGCAAAAATTGTTAATTATTTTTTATATTGTGTTCTTTGAAGGTTGGTGTTGCGCTAGTTTCCGGCAATTGTACAATGATAGTGTCTATTATTACTTAGCTAGTCTCAATATTATTAGCATTAGTTTTCTGAATTTGCCTATATTGACTTAGATCAAGATCGGGCAAATTCTCATAAATGATACCAAATTGAAAAAGTTTGTATAGTTCCAAATCGATAAACCTTTTGAATCTGAAGATTTTCAATTCCATAATCCAAAGTCCAAAATCCAAAATCCAAAATCCAAAATTAGTTTGATTTACCGTTTATTTTTGACTACATTCACACCAGTATAACCAGTTGCTATCCAAAGTATCGCTCTAGCTCCATCGCGAACAGATTTTCCAATAGATTCAGGGGGTTTTTCTGAAGGAACGGGCACTGGTTTTAAATAAATACCTCGACTACCCAAAATAATTTCGCCGATGACACAAGCCCGGCGCATGTGGAAATCTGAAGTAATCAAATAAACGCTCTTAATGCCACGAGCTTGCAAATCATCTACTAACGTAGTAAAATTAGTAACTGTATCTACGGCCTCATAATCCAAATGTAAACGTTTGGGATCAACACCAGCTTTGGTAAACACTCGTTGAGTAAATGTAGGTGGACTACCCCCAGTAATCCAAATTGGTATATTTGGATGCTGGCGGACAAATTCGGCCGTAAACTTCTCTCGCTCTAAACGTCTCGTTGAACCACCCAATACTACAACTGCTTGCGGCTGTACAAATTGGTTTTGTACTTCTTTGTATCCCCACCAAATGATTAGCGGTAGAACAAAAGCCATAAAACGAAAAGATTTACCCGTAAAAAATAGCTTATTCAAGGCTCGATAATTTTATATACTGAGTCCAAAATTTCCTCTGGCTAGAAGAAAAACAACAATTGATAGTAGAGTAGCAAACTCCTATAAAGTCTGTCCAAATTTATATTTGGGTGGTTTTCATGTTGCAGCGCGATTAAGCGCGCTTGAAGTTTTTCCTCTAATTGATGGATTATCCTAACCGATATCGAACAATCCATCAAAGGGTTTTAGCATCTTCTCAAAGAACCCCATTTATACCAATTCACAATTCGCAATTCGCAATGACGCTCGCGGACTCGCTAACGCTACGCTAACGCAATGAAAAAACTTAGATGCAGCAAAGCTTTCAGGGTTTGCATCTGTATCAGATTTTTCGTGAAATGGTATTAGAAGATGAAAATTTAGGTCATTTGGAAAACCTCACTTTTATAGCGTTTTTTAAGCAACTGAGGTACACCCAAATCTTGCTCACCAAGCTTAGTAGCTTTAGAAACGTACCTCACTAGGTCGGGAACCACTATATTTCTCTTTCCTAAAAGGAGGAGCCACTGCGTAGGGCGGCTTTGCCGACTTGAAGCATCTGGTATCAGAGACTTTAAAATTTCCTCCTTAGAACGTCGGGAAGGGGGTTAGATAGATTGATTGACTCATATCTCAACTGTAATTCGTTGAATACCAACAAAGAAATCATCGAAAACTAACTGAATCCCAAAGTTATCAATTAAATAGCGTAAGTCAATGACCTTTGGTTGGATTGTTTGCGTCATATAAAAATCGTATTTGATTTTTGAAATTATCTATGTGGTGCGCGTTCGCAAACCGTCTCGCAGAGAAGCGCAGCGCAAGCGCGATAGGTGGGGAGTGAGGACTTGTACTGAGTGAAGCTGAAGTAGTAGAGAATAGGAAATAGGGAATTAGGCTTTTCGAGTTGTACCGAGCTTTTTCAGAAATCAAATATTAGTCCTATAAATTGTGGGAAGGAGAAAATAGGACTTATATAAAATACCTCTAAAACTTTAATTTCTACCGTACCCCTACGGGGAAGCAAGCTACGCGCAGCGTCTCACTTTGGCAGAAATTCTGAATAATTGTTAATTACGAATTACGAATTACGAATTATTTTAACCTACTCAGTAGTTGCTGGTTCTAGCCAGACTTCCACATCATCGGCTAGCAACTTCTGTGCTGCATCCATCATTGATGCTGCTATGTCTTTAAGGTCTTCGCGGTTGTTCAAGTAAGTTTTCAAGGCTTCCATTGGGTCGATGCTGCTACTTGCAGTCAATTCAGGAATGCGAGGTCGAGCTAATTGACTCACTAATTCTGCTTGAATGGTGTAGGTGTGAGCGGGACTTAAAGCAGTATGTAAAGAGGAACTGTCAATTAAATCCATTTGCTCAGAGCGGAGTTTGTAAATTAGCCGTACTACAGCATCTTGAATATTATATTTAGCGATCGCACTCATTAACACCGCTTGCGGCTCATCTGCTTTCGAGACATCCACTTCAATGGTGCGGAAAGTCCGAACTGTTAAGGGACAAAATTCCCATTCAGCCTTTCCCCGCTCCAGTTCTATCATCACATAGCCTTTGTCTTCTTTTTCTTCACTAAAATCTACCCGCTCAATGCTTCCGGGGTAAATCACTGGCGGGTTATTGGATTTATTCAGATTTTGGTGGCGGTGGACGTGTCCCAAGGCTACATAATCAAAACAAGGTCGCGTTAGCAAAGATAAGGGCAGAGTAAAGCCTTTACCTACTGCCAAAAAGCGTTCTGCGCCCAAGGTGGCATTGTCAGACATCAAATGAGCCAAAAGGATAGTTGGCACATTGGAGTCAAGACGGCGAATTTCCCCTTCTAAAACAACTCGCAGGCGTTCGGTTAATAGTTGGTTGACTTCCGCCAAAGATGAACCTTCAGTCTCTTGGCGAGTCATCAGAGTTGAACGGGTGAGCCAAGGAAGGGTGATTACTTGCACTTTACCATTGCGGGTTTCGATGCAGTGAGTAGTTAATGTGTCACCGACAACAAATCCTGGCACTCCCAAAGTGCGGTAAATATTTAAACTTGCACCTCCCTGCCCTTGGGAATGTTGGTCGTGGTTGCCTACCAACAGCACTGTTGGAATATTGGCATCCATAAGACGGCGAAATTGGCTGGCAAAAGCTTGTTGTACATAAGGCGGTGGTGTCGCATCCGGGAAAGCATCGCCACCGAATATCACCATATCAACAGCATCTGTCAGCGCTCGGTCAATACATATAGATAAGGTATTGACAAAATCCTCCAGTCGTGTATTTAATCCCGTTTCTGGATTAATTCGTCCGTGGGAGAAGCCACTTCCCATGTGGATGTCGGAGAGATGGAGGATTTTAATCATATTTTTCCTTAGTCCTTAGTCATTTGCCCTTTGTTTAATACTAATGACTAATGACTAATGACCAATGACTAAATATGAATTCCGCATTCTGTTTTATCACTTCCCCGCCAGCGTCCGGCGCGTTCGTCTTCGCCTTCACCTACTTTGGTGGTAATGGGTTGGTCGCCGATGCTGGGATAACCTTTGTCGTGTAGAGGGTTGTAGATGACTCCGTGTTCAGCTACGTAAACCCAGCTGTCTTGGCGTGTCCAGGTAGCTATAGGATTTACTTTCAGCCGACCTTTACCGTCTAATTCAAATATGGGCATATTGGCACGGGTTACTGCTTGGTCACGGCGGCGTCCAGTAATCCAAGCGACGCTATTGAGTTCGTCTAGACCCCGTAGCAGTGGTTCAATTTTTGTAATGTGGTGAAATTGGGCAATATCCTTGTCCCAAAGTTTGTCGCCGTACTTGGCTTCAAAGGCTTCGCGGGTGTCTACATCTGGAGTTTTGAAAGTTTGCAGATCCAGGTTGTAGATTTGTATGGCTTTGGCTACTAATTCTAGGCTTTCAGGGAAGTGGTGCAAGGTATCGAGAAAAATCACAGGAACGGGATGCTTCAGTTCACTGTAAAGAATATGGGTAATTATCATATCATCCACATTAAAGGCGCTTGTTTGCACCAGTCCCGTTGGGATATTCTCTATAGACCATGCCAGTATTTCTTTGGGAGTGGCAGTTTCAAATTGCTGATTTAATTTTTCTAAGTCAAAAGCGATCGCTTGGTTTCTAGATGCCGTAGATACTGTCATGATAATCTTCTGTTCAAATATTTTTACCTTGACCTAAGATTTATTTTAATCCACAAAGGTACATATTCCGCTCGGAGATAAGGTAATTCTTCTGTTCGGAAAATACTACATTATCGGCATGGGGAATGGGGCATTGTCTTATTTTTAGGATTCAGTCAAAACGAATACGTAAGTAAAAACAACAGGATTTACTAAGAAACTTTACGGTAATTTAAGTTTTACAATATTTTTATAGATATTTATACTGATTTTGATATGGTTAAGAAACAATTAATAAAAAGGGTTTTACTTAAATGAACACTTCAAAATCCCCCAATCGCTTAGGTGAATCTATAATCATGGGCGCTTTAATGATGTTGACCAGTGTTAGCGTTATTACAATAATGAACTTTTTCTAAGATAAACATTTCTAATTTTAGCAATAAAACTTCACATAGCCCTGCTCAAAACTGAGTGGGGCTTTTAATTTTATTATCCAGAAAATCTGTGTATATTAACTTTCTTCTATGACTTTCAGTAGAAAATAATTTGGAAGGCGTGTTTTTACGTAGTTTTGCAATTAGAGAATTTAAAATTGGGATGCGATCGCTATTTACCCCTAGTACAGCAGGCGCGGAAATAAACATACCATTTTAAATGGCACAAGAAACTCGGAATACAATTATTATGCGTAACTTTTGACTTTTGACTTCCCCGTAAGGGTTGACTTCCGCCTTGCGTTACTAGTGACCGATTGGCGCTTTCGCTTCTGCACCGCCTTTACCCAGGAATAATAACAGAGGTAATGAGCAAAGGAACCCTACCCCTACGACTCGAAAGCAATCTGCGTAAGATAAAACAGCAGCTTGAATATCTACTGTTTGACTTAATAAAGCTAGTGCTTGTTGTTGCGCTGTTGTCGCATCCATGCCTTGGCTTTGGAGTGCCCCATTGAGCAAGTCGAGACGCTGATTGGTTTCTGGGTCATAAGGGCTAAGTTTTGCTAATAGGATGGCTCGATGAAAAGTCTGTCTTTGGTCAAGCAGAGTAGTAAGTAGGGCAATGCCGATACTGCCACCTAGTTGTCGAGTCAGGTTGTAAAAACCAGAACCGGCAGAAACATCTTGTTTGGGTAGCGGCCCTAAAACTGCCAAACTCAAAGGCAGAAACATCAACACAGTAAAAGCTCCGCGCCATACTAATGGCCAGAATAAATCGTCTGTGCCGGTTTGTGGGGTAATTGCTGCCAATTGAAACATGACTCCAGATGATCCGACAGCGCCCATTGCAATTAAAAATCGAGCATCAACTATACTAGACAGTTTGCCTAATAAAACCATAATGATCGCAGACGCTAAAGCCCCAGGTGCTAATAATAATCCTGTTTGTGTTGCCGTAAATTGAAGTACGCTCTGAGCAAATATTGGCACAGCAAAAAGTGCGCCATAAAGCCCCATACCCACCACTGCTGAGAGAACGCTTCCCGCAGCTAAAGAACGGTGACGCAAAACTCTCAAATCCACAGCAGGGTGATCTGTTTTCAGTTCTCGCCAAATAAACAACCCCAAGCCGATAATACCCAGGATAGCCAGAGTGACGATGAAACCAGAAGAAAACCAGTCGTCTGTCTCCCCTTCTTCTAATACAGTTTGTATGCTACCCACAGCCACGATTAAAAACCCAATTCCCCACCAATCAACAGCTTGGTTTTGAGCCTTGTTCCTGTCTTTATTCTTTGGCAAAAACGCCAAAGACATCGCTACTGCAATGATTCCAAAGGGAATGTTAACAAAGAAAATCCAGCGCCAGCCTAAACCATCTACTAAGAATCCTCCCAAGGTTGGGCCAATTGCCGGGCCAGCAATTACACCTACACCAAAAACTGCTTGGGCCAAACCTTGTTCAGCCGGGGGAAAAGTCTCGAATAAAATCGCCTGGGCTTTTGCTAGCAACCCTCCACCGCATAAACCTTGGAGAATTCGGGCAACGATCAACATCGGTAGATTCAAGGACAGCCCACATAAAACGGAGGAAATGGTAAAACCAATCAGTGAGAAGATAAAGTAGGTTTTACGCCCAAAGTAATCTCCCAACCATGCCGATAAGGGAATTAAGACGACGTTAGCGATCGCATATCCGCTAACTACCCAACCCACTTCACTGACAGTTGCACCCAAAGTCGCTTGGATATCGGTGAGAGCTACGTTAACAATACTAGTATCAATTACTTCTAAGACCGCACCAAGGGAAGCCGTAAAAGCGATCGCCCACTTCAATGGCCCGTGGACATAACCAAATTGGTCAAAACTAGAACTTTTAATATTGGTAGCCATTGTTACATAAATAATATTTGGGAGATGTTAAGCAATGCCTTGGTTGGGACACTAACGCCGAAGCTAAAATTAAATTTTGTATACAAACGCTACGGTAGCGTATCATATTAAAACGGTCAAGGGAGAATTTAATGAAAAGTGGCAGAAATACCTATGCTAAGGATGGATGGTCACTGCTGCTGTTTTCATGCATGAGAATTGGGTTATAGGGCTTATTTGTTTTTTATAGGCTATGTTCTATGCCCGAAGGTAGGAGTAAATGGCAAAGAAGATATTGCTTGGGGATGATATTTTATGAGTAAGCAAATCAACAGCCTTTCTGGACGACCACGCAGCATCCACGCCGATCAGGCTATTGTGCAAGCGACTTTGGATTTGCTTGCAGAGGTAGGATATGAAAGCATGAGTATAGAAGCGATCGCTTCTCGTGCTGGAGTTGGTAAAACGACTATCTATCGGCGTTACACTTCCAAAGAAGAACTAGTTGCAGACGCAATAGAAAGTTTGAGAGATGATTTAGTGATCCCTGATACTGGCAGGTTTTGGGGAGACATGGATATTTTGATAAATAATGCCGCCAAAAAAATAGATAGTCCCCTTGGTCGTCAGACACTCGCCTTAATAATTAGTACAGCGTCTAAGAATCCTCAGTTTGCAGAGGTTTACTGGACAAAATATACGAAACTCCGACGTGAAGCCTTTTCTAAAGTACTTGAGCGTGCCAAGTCTAGAAGCGAAATTCACAAGGATGCAGACGTAGACTTAATTATTGACCTTGTAAGCGGGTCACTATATTATGCACTGATATTCAAACCCACAACCGAGCCAGTAGAAGCATATATGCGCCGCACAATAAATCTTCTTTTGAAGGGTATTAGTGTTAGTTAAAAGGGAGTCGAGAAAGATAAGGGAGATGAGGAAGAAGCAGAGGAGCAGGGGGTAGGGGGAGAATAAAAAATTACCTCTTTCTCTTTCTCCTCTGCTCCCAGCTAAGAGCCCCTCTGCCTCTTTCCACTCCCCACTCCCAACTTGTTGCCAAAATAACTTTCCAGCAAAGGTCATAAATGAGATGATGGATTAATTAGAGAAAAAGGTAAACAATTGTTATTTTTCTCCTTCCGCTTCTGGTTCCAGGATGGCATTACAGTATTGAATGAGGGTTGTCAAGCGATCGCTAATCGTTTGAAGTCTCGTTTGTGCAGTAGATGCTTGCCGCGCTCCTTGCAAAAACATCACATCTATTGCCAACAAGCGCAGTTGCTTGCTCATTTCGGTTTGATAAGACTGCACTCGCCAGTTCTCATCAGCCAAAGGTACAATCTCCTGCCCAAAGAATTGCTGCAACGAGGCTACACGCTGCCGCAGTTCAGACGCAATGATTGGGGTAGTTGTGGCATCGGAGCGTAATTGCTCTAGTAAGGTTACGAGTGCCAAATATTTCTCACGGTTTAAAGACATCCAGTGCTAGTTAAGATAGTATTAATGTCAAGTAATTTTTCTTCTACAATAAACTTTCTTAAAGACTTATCAGCACTAAAAGCCTCAAATCAGCATTTGAGGCTTTGTTTGCCATCAATGGATTTTCTTTCTTTATAATCCTTGAAACTCAAACTGGATGACTACCGTCGGCAATTGGAGAATCTATCCTTACACTGTTTTTTCTACCCCTCTCTGGGCAACAGCATCTTCTTAGTATGATGCTGCCAGTTTTATTTATCATTCACTTAATCTACCGATCCTATCCAAACTTAATTGTATGAGCAGTCTAGCTATAAATTCATCAATTGATATAACCATTCCAGAATGGCTAAAGAAATGTTTGAAGGAGTCATCCACAACTAGCGGCGCACCAGAAGATGAGCGAAGGCATAGTGATGCAGTCTTAATTGGTCGCGCATTTGAATTTGCTTTCCAACTGCATCAAGGTCAATTCCGCAAATCGGGAGAACCATACATCGCTCATCCCATCGCTGTAGCCGACTTGCTACATGACTTGGGAGGCAGTGCTGCCATGATAGCAGCTGGATTTCTTCATGATGTCGTTGAAGATACAGAAGTCACAAGTCAAGAAATAGAAGAACGCTTTGGCCCAGAAGTGCGGCAATTGGTTGAAGGTGTCACCAAGCTTTCTAAAATCAATTTCACCAGCAAAACCGAAAGCCAAGCCGAAAACTTCCGGCGAATGTTTTTGGCAATGGCGCAAGATATTCGGGTAATTGTGGTGAAATTGGCAGATCGTTTGCATAATATGCGAACTTTACAATATATGTCAGAAGCCAGCCGCCGCCGCAGTGCCCAGGAAACGCGAGATATTTTCGCACCTTTAGCCAATCGCTTGGGGATTTGGCGAATTAAATGGGAACTGGAAGATTTGGCTTTTAAGTATTTGGAACCGGAAGCTTTTCGGCAAATGCAAGAGCATGTTTCTGAAAAACGGACGGCACGAGAAGAGAAATTGGCTAAAGCTACGAAAATGTTGCAAGAGCGTTTGCAGCAAGCTGGAATCCGCTTTCAGGATATTAGCGGTCGTCCCAAGCACCTTTATAGCATTTACCAAAAAATGCACCGCCAACAAAAGGAATTTCATGAAATTTACGATTTGGCGGCGCTGCGGATTATTGTTCAAAGCAATGAGGAATGCTATCGGGCGTTGGCGGTGGTTCATGATGCTTTTCGCCCAATTCCTGGGAGATTTAAGGACTACATTGGACTACCAAAGCCTAACCGTTATCAATCGTTGCATACTGGGGTGATCGGACTAACTGGCCGTCCTTTAGAGGTGCAAATTCGGACAATCGAAATGCATCATATCGCCGAGTATGGGATTGCTGCCCATTGGAAGTACAAAGAAACTGGAGGTTCTAGTATTAGCCATTTGACAGGCACAGATGACAAGTTTACTTGGCTGCGACAACTGCTCGAATGGCAAACCGATCTCAAGGATGCACAAGAATATCTTGATAGCATCAAAGATAACTTATTTGAAGATGATGTCTATGTCTTCACCCCTAAGGGGGATGTTGTTCCTTTAAGCCCAGGTTCCACCACTGTAGATTTTGCATATCGCATTCATACGGAAGTGGGAAACCATTGTTCAGGGGCGCGGGTGAATGGGCGAATGGTATCTTTGTCAACGCGGCTACACAATGGCGATATTGTAGAAGTTCTCACCCAAAAGAACTGCCATCCAAGTTTGGATTGGTTGAACTTTGTCAGAAGTTCGGCGGCGAAATATCGGATAAAACAATGGTACAAGCGATCGCGTCGGGAAGAAAATGTCGCCCGTGGACGGGAATTGTTAGAAAAGGAACTTGGTAAAACTGGTTTTGATAGTTTGCTGAAGTCGGATGCAATGGAGACTGTCGCCCAAAAGTGTAACTACCACAGCGTGGACGATTTACTCGCTGGTTTGGGTTACGGAGAAGTGACATTGAACTTGGTGCTAAATCGTTGGCGAGAAGTGGTGAAGGCACAACAACCAATTTCCACCGTGTCGCCATTTATCCCCAAAGAACCAACTACATCAAAAGCTTTGCGGGATGCACCTGCACCTATCTCCCGCGCCAGTGATTCGCCAATTATTGGGGTAGAGGGGTTGGTGTATTATTTAGCTGGGTGTTGTACCCCGATTCCTGGCGAACCAATTATTGGTGTAGTGACGCGAGGTAGGGGGATTTCAATTCATCGCCAAGGCTGCAATAATCTGGAAACTGTGGAGTATGAGCGCTTAGTACCAGTTAGATGGAACCCAGCCGCCGAAAATAGTGGTCGTCCGCATACGTACCCAGTTGATGTTCAAATTGAAGCTCTTGACCGCGTAGGGGTACTAAAGGATATTTTGTCACGGTTGAGCGACCAAGGAATCAATGTCCGCCATGCTCAGGTGAAAACCTCTGTTGGTCAACCTGCATTGATGGACTTAGGAATAGATATACGCGATCGCTCTCAATTAGAGCAAGTGTTTGTCCAAATTAAGAAAATGAGTGACATTTTGAATATCCGCCGCGTTGGTCAAATTGACGAGTAGATCCGCCATTAGGGTGCGTTAACGCAGTGTAACGCACCAGTTTAAGTTGCGATTTTACTTTCAAATTTCCTTAAAATAGTCAGCCCTGGTCATAGGCGATGGCTTCTAATGGCAAAATTACTGTAAATGTAGACCCTTTTCCTAGCTGTGAATCTACTTTAATTTCACCATCCATTAACTGAACGAATCGAGAGACTATTGCTAAACCTAATCCTGTACCATCAGAACTTTGTACTTGGGGAGCAGTTACTTCACGAAAATAGGGATTGAAGATTTGTGTTTGAGCATCTAAAGAAATACCAATACCACTATCAGTAATGGAAATAGCCCACTGCTGTTGAGATAGCGTCCAGCACTGCAAATGAATTGAACCAGATTCTGTGTAGCGAATTGCGTTACTCAGCAGATTTGTCAGAATTTGTTGAAGCCGAAGAGGATCTGTGATAACTTGACTTGGAGCGCGATCGCATTCAACAACTAAGGATAATTCTTTAGCACGCGCTAATGGCTCAATCATCTCTAAAACAAAGTTGATTAAACTACGCACATCGGTTAAAGTAGGCTGCAATTTCATCTGTCCGGCATCATAGCGCGAAATTTCCAGAGTATCGTTAATCAACCGGACAAGAAGTCTACCACTCTTGAGAACTCGCTCGATACTTTCAAGATTTCCATAGGTATCTTTAATATCTGATTGTTTACGCTGCTGGCGTAGAAATAAGTCTGCGTAACCTATGATTGAAGTGAGAGGCGTTTTCAGTTCATGAGCCAAATGAGAGAGACTATCTTTATTAGCGCGAACTAAACGAGTTAGTTCTTGGTTAGTCAACCGCAACTGACTTTGCAGTTGTTTAAGCTCTTGTAATCGTCCTTGAGTATAACTGTTAAAGCAACGGCCGATCGCTTCATCAATTACTGTATCAATTAGGCGAACAGCCCTTAGCACATCTTGTGCAGATCCTTGTAATAAATCTTCTTCTAAAAAGGAAAAAATCACAAACCGGAGTAAACGATACTCTCGCGCAATTTCGGCTGGCTCAAATCCCTGTTGGGCGCGGAGTGTACCGTGTTCTAAACTTGCATCTACTACTGTCTGCAAATCGCTCGTTTCCGATTCAGAAAGTACTGTTGCTAATGCTTTCAAAACGCGGGGTAAGCTATCCCGTACAGCTTTGAAAGTAAGTTCATTAGTAGCTTCAATTTGTTCATCTTGGTAAACCGCTTCTACCCATTGATCAAGAATGGCATCACTTTTTGCAATTAAAGTTTGACTAAAATCCATTTTTTGCCCAACCAAACAGAGTCAGCGCGAAGCCCCTTGCGCTAGAGCTAGCTTAGTGCATTTGATGTCAAGTTGGCAACTGACGGAAGATGGAGGTTAGTGAAAAGATAGTTGATTACTGAACTAATTACTTTAGCTTATTTCACGATCAATACAAGAACGATCGCTTAACCAAGTAGATATAGAGTAAGATAACTCAACTTCTTCAAGTCTTATTTATCTAACATACTATTGTTGAAAAATTAAATACATATTGCTTTGCAGATTATAAAAAAAGTGAAGAGATTTATTACAAAGAGTCTGCACCGTAACCGAGAACTCTTTTTCACACTGCCAAAATGTTACATTTATTGTCGCTTCAGTAGGCCGTAGAGATTATATCTCTAGCATAAATGTTTTGTGGTGTAATTGAGAGTTATTTTTTTATCTCAATTTTAGCAATTAAAAATATTAATAAATTACCAATTTTTGCTATTAACTATTGTTTTAAAGCACCAAGCAAAAAACTGACATTACTAATTGGTTCAGCCATATTAACTATATGATAATAAGTGCGATAGATATTTTATTCAGCATTGAAGAACCATTAAAATTTACTCAAGAAGATAAATCATGCCAGTAGACTTCTGGATCGATCCAAAGGGACAACCTTGGTTCTTAGAAGCCGGATTGTATTGTTATTTTGTTCCCAAAAGTGTGATTTATTCTATGGCGAAAGCAGCAGGAATCCATCTCAATGATTTATTAATAACCGCTATCAATGAAACGTTGGGTAGTAATAAAAAGGCGTTGCAAAATTGATAGTGAATTTGTTGAAAAAATGAAGAGAGTAAGGCTGCACTCAATAGAAGCAAGACTTACGCACAGGTAAGGGAAAATCAAACCGCAGAGGACACAGAGGACACGGAGAAATAAGAGTTTCAGAGAGTTTTTATTCTGAGTACTGGAGCGATCGCAGAAAAAATAAAGAGCATGAATAAAGCAATCAAGCGGACATGATATTACTTAATCGCCCCCTAATTCCACGAGTTTACCGATATTGAAGTCAATCTTGACCCTGCCTTTGAGTTGTTGCAGATTTTGTAGCAAAAGTAAAGTAATCTGCCAATGATGCAAAGTTAAAAATGGTAGAGAATCATCTATTTTAAAGAGATTGATTGAGCCATAAGTTTTTCCTTTACGTGGAATGCGGTTTTTTGTAGGAGCGCACAACTGTGCGCCCCTACGGGTATTGCATCCAAATTAGAATCGCTATAAAATTCCCTTTTTGTGATGCTTTGAATTGAGAAGCGCCTGTTACACCAAGCGTCTAATCAGGGTTATACCATCTCGGATCGGTAACAGAACTTGCTCTACACGAGAATCTGCGGCGACTATGCGGTTGAATTGAGCGATCGCCTCACCATTAGCAGTACGCTGTTCTGATGGTAAATAAACTTGTCCCTGCAACAAAGTATTATCTACGCAGATTAATCCGTTGGGAGCCAGCAAATAGCTATCCAAGATAATTTGGAAGTACTCTACATACTCCTTTTTGTCGGCATCAATGAAGATCAGATCAAATGATTCTTCTGCCGCCGCCAGCTTGTGCAGTGTCTCTAGTGCGGGTGCTACTTCTACAACAATCTTGTCGCCGTGGGGAGACTCCTGAAAACAAGTTTGAGCAAATTCGGCCACATAGGAGTCTACCTCACAAGCAATGAGTTGCCCATCGGCTGGTAACGCTTCCGCCATCGCTAAAGCTGAATATCCTGTGAACATTCCCACTTCTAGGATGCGCTTGGCCTTGGTCAGATGGACAAACATCTTTAGTGTCTGTCCTTCAAGATGTCCTGAGAGCATTTCCTGCTCTAGTTGACGCACTGTTTCACCATCACTGAAGCGTTTACTCCAGTCTTCTTTGCTGGTCTTCTGTGCTAGTGCTGTCAATGCGGCCGATTCGTGGGTAGTGCAATCATCCAGGTAGGGATCTAAACCTGCTGCTAATTGCAAGCCTTGACGCAGAGAAGTCAATATCTCTAAAGGTATATTGCTTTCTTCTGCCATTCTGAGGGTTTTTTGTAACTGCGCTACCAGAATGCTGTGTGGGGTTATCGGTCTAGCGGTATCTCGTCCTAAAATACTGGTCATGTTTTCACACTCCCAATAGTTCGGATTCTTCTTGAGTTTCTATGTAAGCGTCAATCCCATCTCCGCCACGAGGGTATGTAGCACATAAACGTTTGTGTTCAGCTAAAGCTGCATCTAATTCTTCACGGGTGAAATCGTTGACAAAGAAGCACTCACCAATGGGTTTTGGCATAGCTGCACGTTGTTTACCATCTCGCGTCAAGCTGATAGATTCGGTAGCATCCCAGAGCAAATCGCTATCTAGTAGAGGATGATCGATTGATAAACCTATACGACTCATCAAGCCCAAAATGCGATCGCGTTCTCCTGATGTAATGTAGCCACGTTTTGCAGCAATAGTTGCAGACAAAGCCATGTCTATATTGACTGCATGACCGTGAAACAACGGTATCATCGGAGCTAACTCTAAGGTAGGACTCCAAGTGTGGCCGTAGGCAATGACGCGATCAAGGTCTAACTCATGCAAATTAGGAGTTTCTAGCTCCAGCATAGTTTTAATTGCCTCGTAATTGAGTTTATGAGCGATCGCTTTCAGTTCATTTGTGCCATTCACATATCCAAAGTGAGTACGCAGCAACTCTTCGCCATACTCATCCAGCATTTCAAAGACTTCAGAGTTTGAAACAACAGCAATTTTGACCAACTCCGCCATACCATTACGAACTTGAGCCGTTGGTAATGTTTGCAAAAAGGAGAAATCAAGGATAACTTTCAAAGGAGCATGATACGCTCCCAAGCGATTTTTTAACTTGCGATGGTTGACCGCAACCTTAATCGCCACACCTGCATCAATCAAACCAATCAGTGTAGTAGGAATACGAATGTAGTTGCTCTTGCGGCGGTAAGAAGCACACGCAAACCCAGCTACATCAGTCATTAAACCACCACCCACTACTAACACCGGTTCTTTGCGGATTAAGCCAAAATCAGAAAAAGCGTCAACAATTTTTTCAAAGGTTGCAAGGGTTTTAGTCGGCTCGGTAATGACAATGGGAACTACAGTTAGATCAATGTCATAGTGTTTAAAATATGACTTAATTTGCTTACCGTATAGCCTATTGACATTGGCATCAATCACCGTCAGACAGCGGCCAAACTTCTCATAGCTGTCTGCAATTTCTCTGTTATTGATATCAAATGCGCCGTTTACATAGACAAGACTAAACTCAATTTTTTCGTAACCTTCCACGCGAAATTCAGCTTCTGTTGCTTGAAACGATGCTTGAACATTACTCATTATTTTTGACCTTGATAGAACTGAAAAATTTGTAAGAATTCAGGCAATATTTTCGATTTAACCTAGTGCATGGCAATAACAAATGATGCTCTTAGTCGCCCTAAATTAAAGGCACTCTAAAGCAAGCTTTCCCTATAAAAGCTCATTCTATTGATGGCTTGCGATGTTACTCAACAAGTCCATGTACTTAGATAAATTCTGTTGTAGGCTAACCTCTAATTTTAGATCGCCTTAAGACTAATCAACTAGTCCCATTAAAAATTTATCGTCATAACGCTTGCGCTCTTTTGGGATTGTTGACCTGAGTTCAGCAAGTTAACCTTAATTTAGATTAACTCCAGTATAAACTTCTAGGAAATGAACCTGAATGCAGATTAACTTCACGATGAACTTGCTATATCTATGCTATGGATATAGAGTTACAAATGTTTTAATTCGCAATATTTCTAACAGAGAAAACTGGATAAATAGTTTATCTCCGGGCTTCCATTTAAGATTACAGCCCTGATTAACCTTCAGTTCGCTGTTTTTTAGCATTATTCTCGAACCTTTTATCGCTAAACTTGCTACACTCTGTTTTATTCAGAATGCCAGTGGACTTTTAGTTTGTTTTAGTTAACTTTCTGTTCAGTATTTAATATACCAACGTCAGTAACTTTTGAAAACCCAAAATTTTAATTTATTAGAGTTACTAATTACACATATCAGTTTAACTCAATACACGATCAATTATATATTTACAAATCTTAAAAAAGAGTTAAGTTGGCTTTTTCGTTCCAAATCATGGGATTTTTTCATTCTAAAGTAATAGATTACTTGCTGGTGACTAACATAAAATGTGATACATGTATTCTGCCAAAAGTATATTAAGTGAATATTTTTTAATACTAAAAGTTGCTCCTGCCGATGTAGCGTGTACCTCAGTAGTGATAGATGATTAATATTGATTAATATGTATATTTGTTCCAATCACCATGCAACAGCTATTTCCCGGAGAGGTATTTGTCAACCTGCTGATTTTGGCACTGGTATTCGCCAACTCTTACCGAGATATGATAAGATGTTGGAGGTAATTAGCAGTTGTTTACCTACCACAAGTCGGCGTATTTTAGAATTAGGTTGTGGTACAAGCGAACTTAGTCTCAAGATACTCAACTGCTTTCCAGATGCCCAAGTAGTTGCCTTAGATTACTCACTGTGAATGCTGCAATTTGCCCAAGATAAAATCACAGCAGCAGGATATCAACAACACTGGACTGGTACACAAGCAGACTTTGGCGATTAGGCAGATAATCCAGAGAAATTTGATATTGGTAGAGAATTTGATGCTTGTGTCTCATCTTTAGCAATCCACCATCTCCAGGACGAGATGAAATTGAAGTTATTTGGACGAATTGCTGCTAGCCTCAGTAAAGACGGCTGTTTTTGGAATGCAGACGCGATTTTACCGGAATCACCAGCCTTAGCAGAAGTTTATAAGGCGGCACGAGAAGAATGGTCAGTTCAACTGGGAACTAATTTAACAAATATTCACGCAAAGCTTGGTGCAAGTAGCACCCAAGGTTACTCCAGTCAAGACCAGCTAGCTAGCTAAGATGCTCATTTAGAAATGTTAACCAAAGCTAGATTTAAGAGAGTTGCAGTACTTTGGAAATATTATGGTCTGGCGGTGTTTGGTGGCTGGCTGTGAAAATTTTAGATTTTGGATGCCTGAATTTGGGATTTGCCTGTCTCCAATGGATATTTATAGCATTAACAGCTTGATAGTAACAAAACACAATAAATAACATTATTTCCCTTGATTAAAATTAATATATAAACGCATTAGGTCTGTAAAGGAGGTTTTGCTAACTCACGCAAGGATTTTAGCTGAAACTTGCGGTCACTAAGCTTGCCTTGTGTTTTTATGCAATATTTCCACATCAGAAGTACCCGTGACGGTACTTATCCATCCTCCACAGACCTATCCGAAAATACAAAGTAGAAAAATTTTTTCAGAAAACAAACCAGAAACATACGATTTGGCTTCGTTTTTCTGCTCCTTTGTTTGTCAATATTTAATTTTAAAAGGAGAATATCTTGAATGGCTCGAAATAAAAAAAAATCAGCCGGATTCAAGTCTGAGCATCCACTTAACTCTAGATGCCCTATTTGTTGTATTATCCCACCCCATATCCTGGAAAATGTCGTTGTAAATGGCAACCCCCAGCAGCGTAGTTGGGCTTTTCATACATTAAATATTTCGGCACAGCTTCGTGGACGGAGAGATGTTATAGGTAATGTCTCATTTGCACCTTCTCCGGGTGAAAAGCGGCGCACTATCTACGATGCAAAATATGGCCAGCAACTTCCTGGTACACTAGTGCGTGGTGAGGGAGATCCTCCCAGCAGTGATGAAGCAGTTAATGAAGCCTACGATGCTGCTGGTGCTACTTATGAATTATTTTATGAGATATTCGATCGCAATTCCATCGACGACAAGGGACTACGTTTAGACTCTACGGTGCATTATGGCGTTAAATATGACAACGCCTTTTGGAACGGTGACCAAATGGTTTATGGTGATGGCGACGGAGAAATGTTTCAATGCTTTACGAAGTCAATAGATGTTATTGGGCATGAACTAGTTCATGGTATAACCCAGCATGAAGCGGGTTTACAGTATTATGGCGAACCTGGGGCACTGAATGAATCGTTTTCTGATGTCTTCGGTTCGTTAGTGAAACAAAAGAGTAAAAATCAGACTGCACAAGAGGCAGATTGGCTCATTGGCGAAGGTCTGTTAATACTCACTGTCAAAGGTGTTGCCTTGCGATCGCTAAAAGCACCGGGAACAGCATACAATGACCCAGTATTGGGTAAAGATCCGCAACCAGCCCACATGAAAGATAAATATACTGGTACTAATGATAACGGTGGGGTGCATATCAACTCAGGAATCCCTAACCATGCCTTTTATCTAGCGGCTGTTGAGATTGGTGGTTATGCTTGGGAAACAGTTGGTAAAATCTGGTATATTGCTTTACGCGATCGCTTGAATGCCAAAGCAGATTTTAAAAAAGCTGCCAACGTCACCATTAAAGTTGCTGGCGAACTCTACGGTAATGACAGTGATGAGCAAAAAGCTGTACAGAATGGTTGGCAAAAGGTAGGAGTTATTTAGAGTTAAGAGTTTTTTTTTAACTTCTAACTTTTAGATGTACTATTTGTTATTGCTAAACAGGGAGGTGAAAACTATCATCTGACAGTATTTGTATTTCTCCTAACTAAGTAGCATAACGGAGAGCAAAAAAAATGCGGATATCCTTTGAACGCACGGGCGGCTTTGCTGGGATTACCAAGAAAACAACCGTTGATACAGACACTCTTTTGCCAAATGAAGCCAGCACCCTTGTCCGACTGGTGGAAGTTGCTGATTTATTTAGGCTACCTGAACACATTACCTTGCTAAATCCTCAGAGCGATCGCTTTCAGTATAAATTAACTGTAGAAGATAACGGTAAGCAGCATACGGTGACTGTCAGTGAAGCAGCATTGCCAGGAACCTTAAGACCCCTAATTGAATGGCTACAAAATATAGCACAGAAAAGGTAATTTGCTGAAAAAGTTAACTTAAGGCTGACTTAACAATTCAAAATTCAAAAATAAATTCTAAATGGATTGTGGTGTGATGAATAAACCAATCAAGCGAGCTTTTTTAGACACCGAAGATGGACAAATTCTTTACCGTATTGGTGGCGAAGGAGAGCCTCTTTTACTACTACACATGAACCCACGTAGTAGTGATGAATACCGCGAATTAATGCCAATTCTGGCACAAAATTACTGCGTGATAGCAATGGATTTTATGGGTTTTGGAGATTCTGATAAACCGCCAAGGTTGTATTCAGTGGCTGACTACGCTAAAACTGTCATTGCTTTGTTGGATGAGTTAGGTATTGAAAAAACAAACATTCTGGGAAACCACACGGGAGCTTTTGTTTCTGGAGAAGTAGCAGCAGCTTACCCAGAACGTGTTAATAAATTAATTTTATGTAATGTAGCTGGCTTTGGTGAAGCAGGAAAAGTCGATTTAATTAGGAGATTTGATGAAGGTTTCGTCATTAAAGAAGATGGTTCGCACTTAATGGAAAGATGGTTGGCTCGTGCAAGATATGTAGGTTCTGCTAAGTTAAATCATCGATGGGTTTTAGATGATTTGAAATGCTTTGGCTATCCATTGTATGCAGTTTGGGCTGTGGGAAATTACTGCATTGAGGCTGCCGAAAGATTTAGTTTAATTAAATGTCCAGCTCTCATTGTTTGGGGAATTGATGATGTGGAAGAATTTGAGCGATTGGGTTTAGCACTAGCACAAGATAGATATTTTCTCTCTCAAGCTCTTCCTCATAGTAAAGTTGTCGAATTTGCAAGCGGAACTATTTGCATGATGAACCAAATACCAGAAAAAATTGCAAAGGCAGTACTCGAATTTTTGGATAGTACGAATCTTTAAAGACAGTAATATATTAGTATTTTTTGGTGGAACATTTATTTTAGTTTCTGGATTGTCACCCACTATGAATCTTCTATTTAGACAAAACAGCTGTACATTTAATCTCAACTATCAATCCTGGTGTAGATAAACCAGTAACGCCGATACCAGTCCAGGTAGGATAGTTATTAGTAAAATAGCGGTCTTTTACTTGCATAAACAATTGTAAAAATGGAATGATATGCAGTGATTTATTAAAAGCAGTTGCTTCAGCTTGGAATTCTCCTAAGCCAGTACCAGTGACATGGTAAGTAATCATTTCTACCACATCATCAAAGGTACTTCCCCCTGCATCTAGCACCTTTTTGACGTTTTCAAAAGCTTGAACAAACTGAGCTTCTATGCCTTTAACAATTTGCAAATTTTCATCTCTGCCTACTTGCCCAGAGATGTACAAAGTATTACCAACTTTAACACCAGGGCAATAATGAAATTTTTCATATAAAATTTCCATGCCCTTGGGAACGATCACTTGGCGAGTGGACATCATGAATTTCCTTATAATATTTGTTTGGATGACAACGAGTATACAGTTTAGTAATAAACACTAATTTAGATCAATTTAAGATGCCACCATAGCAAAGAAATGAAAAAGTAATTGATTCAAAATTATTTTTAGTTTATGCATTCTTATTTGCCTATTATATTTTAAAATTTAAATAACGTCCTCTAGGCGCACCTATTACCTGTCCTTGATGGTAAATTAAATTTCCGCGCAAAAAAGTACTTTTCACCCGCCCAGTTAACTCCACTCCTTCAAAAGGTGTATAACCTTGTTGTGACTCCGACTCAGCAGCACGTACCACAAAGGTTTCATTAGGGTCTAACAGCACCAAGTCAGCATCATAGCCAATTGCGATATCGCCTTTTTCTAACAAACCAAAGCGCCGGGATGGGTTCCAAGATAGCAATTTAGCCATGTGATTGTAGGACATCCCCCGTTTGCTACCTTCACTAAATACACCAGAAAGTAAATATTCTGTACCGCCAAAACCAGACTTTGCTAACCAAATATTATTCGGGTCTTTAGTACTTCTTTTTTGTTCAGCAGAACAGCAAGCATGGTCGCTAACTATCCAATCTACTTGATTGTTGAGTACTGCTTGCCATAAGTATTCCACATCGGCACGGGGACGAATAGGAGGGTTGACTTTTGCCCAAATTGTATTGGGAGTATCGACATCCAATAACAAATGTCCGATAGTAACTTCTCGCCGAAAATTGATATGAGGAAAAGCAGTTTGCATAGTCAAAGCTGCTTCCATTGCTTTACGCGAACTCAGGTGCAACAAATTAATATTTGCACAGTTAGTCTCATGCGCCAAATAAGAAGCAATGCAAATTGCTAAACCTTCAGAATGAGGAGGACGTGCTGCACTGTAAGCGTGTAATCCACTAAGACTAGAATCGTTTTCAACTATTTTGGTATAAGCGTTGAGAATTTCTGCAACTTCGCAATGCAAACTCAAGCTGATACTATCTCGCGCTTCTGGATGCTTTTCCATCAAGCGAGTTAGACCACGCATAATAAATTCAAAATGGGCGAAATCGTACCGTTCCTCTTTATTAATCATCAAGAAGAGGTTTTGCTGGTCTGACAAACCATGCAACCCATAACCGCCATAAAACATGAAGATTTTAAACGAAGAGACACCGTGTTCTTCAAACAATAAAGGTATTTCGTCGATATGCTGGCTAGATATAGGTGCGATGTGATAGCTGTAATCTACAAAAAAATTACCTGCGGATAACGCCAAGACCTCTGGAAAAAAATCGCGGTAGGAGCCACCTTTGTTAAGATAATACTGCCCTGTACGGATGTAATTCAGGCTGGTAGTCACGCCTCCCATTGCGGCTGCTTTGGTTTCAGTTACAGCATCTTTGTCGAGAGGTTGATAGATACCGATATGCATGTGGGCATCCACGACCCCAGGAAAGCCTAGTAGGTTTTTGCCATCAAATACCTCTTTACCTGTGTCTGGGCTAATATTAGGGGCAATCTGAGCAAATTTTCCATCCTTAATGCCTAAATCAAGTAGTTCGATTGCATCCTGATGGGGACGAACTACCCGCACATTTTTGATAATTTTATCTAATACGGGAGTTTCAGACACAGTAAACCTCACACTAAAATGAGTTTAGTCAGGAATTCCAACATCGAATCGGGACGAAGACCAAATCCCATCATTATATAACGGTTTTTTATGAAATCATCTTCAGGAGAAAAGACAATGGAAAGTTTTAATGAGTATCATATAGACCCCAAAAAATTTACTTTCCTCAAAAGTTTTGCAGATAACTGGCAAGTGATTAGAGATGAGTTTACACGTTTTATTAAGAATGCATCTGATGACGAGTTAAAGTCAACTTATGATATTTTAGGCCCTAAAAGTCAAACGATTAAAACCAAGGGTGATGCAAAATACAGTGCTTTTGGGATTTTATTTCAAGGTATGTTTATCGAAAAATATATTCAGGCGCATCAAATACAATATCCTGATTATGATCCAGATGATGCATTACAAAAAGCACTTATATTAAGAGAGAAATATTTCCCCAATTTGGCTAAAGTAATAGAAAAAGTCAACTTTAGCGATGATGGAATCATCAGAAATGTGTATTTTGGAACATTCCATCCAGGCTTGGATATCAAACTACATGTAAACTATAACCCTCACATGAATCGTGGCTATTTAGGATTAATTGTGCCAGAGGGAGATGTGGCTATGAAAATATGCTATGAGCAACTTTATTGGCATGAAGGAAAATTCCTGGTTTTAGATCACAGCTATCCACACTGTCCGCATAATTACACTAATTATGATAGAACTGTCTTGGTTGTAGATTTTTTTAAACCGGATAAGCCTAGAGATGAAGTTATCCGATTTGAAAAAGAGCAAGTTACACAACGGATGCAAGATAATCCTTACAGCTTAGGTGTTTTTGGTAAAAGCGATAAAGCTAAAGAAGAAGATTTTATCAAGTATGGTTTAGCTCATCAATTAAAGTGGGATAAAGCTTTATAAGCTTAGTATAATGCACCTTAGGTTTTTGATGGTGCGTTATGCTTTTAGCTAACGCACCATACATTTATATTTATTAAATTAATATAGGTAAATGAACGCAAAAGTTTACAAAAAGTTAATAGCAAAGCAACTTAATCAAGATTTTAAATCTGCCGTTGAAGTTATCGAAATTCCTATTTCTAAACCTGCGTCTAGTGAACTTTTAATTCAAAACAAATTTGCTGGCGTTAACGGTGGCTTTGACACCTTACTTTGTCGTGGTGATGTTCCCTATGTTAACTTGATTCCTCCCTTTGACTTGGGTGTGGAAGCAGTGGGAAAAGTTGTTGCTGTGGGTGAAAATGTTAAAGATTTTCAAATAGATGATGCTGTAATAACTACGGCGCGTGGTGGCGGTTATCGAGAATATCAGCTTATCGATGCAAACTTAGCAATGAAGGTGCAAGAAGCAACGCCAGAGGTGCTAACACTAATACCTACAGGTGTATCAGCTTTGGTTGCATTGGAACAAGTGGGAGAGATGAAAAGTAATGAAGTGGTTCTAGTGACAGCAGCAGCAGGAGGAACGGGTCATATTGCGGTGCAATTGGCAAAATTAGCTGGTAATCATGTCATTGGTACTTGTAGTTCTGAGGCAAAGGCAGATTTACTAAAGGAATTAGGGTGCGATCGCATTATCAACTATCGCACAGAAAACCTCAATCAAGTCCTCAAGCAAGAATACCCCAATGGGATTAATCTAATTTTTGAGTGTGTAGGCAAAGCAGTATTTGATACTTGCGTTGAAAACTTGGCAGTGCGCGGACGTTTAGTAGTGGTTGGTTTTATTTCCGAATACGCAAATAATGTAGAGCAAATTACACAATCACGCATTTATCATCAGCTATTTTGGAAAGCTGCTTCTGTGAAAGGCTTTCTTATGCCTCATTATAAAGAATATATGGCAGAGGCACGCGATCGCCTTTTAAACCTGTTCTACACAAACAAACTCAAAGTTGCCGTTGACCCAACACAGTTTCAAGGCATAGAATCTATACCCGACGCTGTAAAATATCTCCTCAATGGCCAGAATTGTGGCAAAGTGGTGGTGAGATTTTAAGTAACACGGTATTACTTTATATCCAGTCGGGGGTGAGAATGACACAAGATTCAGAAAATACTTTAAAAGTTGCTCAACAGGCATTTGAGAATCTGACGCATGGTATGGCAACAGGAGAGTGGGAAGCATTGTTAGATATGCTCACAGAAGATTTTACCTTTTGGTTCCCAATGGGAAAATTCCACGGTTTGAATGTGGGAAAAGAGCGAGCTAGAGAATTTTTCGAGTACGTTTCTAAATCATTCAGTCCTGGTTTGAACCTGACTAGTCTAGACCGTGTTACTAGTAATGAAACGACGGCTGTCTTTGAGTTTCGGGATGAGGGACTTTTGTTCGGACAGCCTTACAAAAATCGGGTAGCAGTTTCTTTTGATGTGCGTGGAGACAAAATTTGCAGCTATAGAGAATACTTTGGCAGCGATGGAAAATCGAATTAAATAATTCGTAATTACGAATTACTAATTATTTAATACACTCTTCTTAATTACTCTCAGGGTTGAGTTCGCTAATTTCTCGGCATTTAGCCTCTGCGGCTTGATATGCTGCTAAATAGTCTTGACCACCCAACATCACATCACCGTAATATTCATAAGGTGGATCGCCATAGATTGGCAATGGATCATCTTCTGGATAATCTTCTTTTGATTCTTCAATGATAGCTTTCAGTTTTTTAACGGTCAGCCTTTGTGCTGCAAAATACCAAAGTTCTTGGGGATTTTTGTTTAGGTGCGGTAATGTGGGATCGACAATACGGACATCGGAAGCGTCGCCTACCTCAATCCAACCGTGTTCAATCGGTCTGTATGGTTTCCCTGCAAAAGCTAAAAATCCCTGAATATATCTTGCTCCCTCAGTTGATAATGCTGCTTTATAAGCATTATCAAACGGAGTGCTAGCTCTGCTGTTTATACTTTCAGCAATTTTAATTGACAGCGTTTCATCCAATAGTTTGTTCATCAATAGCAAGGATTAGAGCAGCCGTAAAAATATATTACCACTGCTGCTTACAATTTTGCTTGGGCATCGGGCATTCACTAATCACAAATGAGTAACTCTACTTTGTATTAATCACCATCTGTAAATTTCTTAACAAGTCCCTCGAGGTGTAGGGCTTGGACAATAGGAGTTTGACACCTTTATCTACCTCGTCAGTCATGCTAGTTATGAATATCACGGGAATATCTTGAGTAGCTAGATTTGTTTTCAAAAGTTTGCAAGTTTTAAAATTGTCGATTTTTGGCATTAATACATCCAATAAAATCAGGTCATGTGAGGCAGATTCTGCAAAATTAAGTGCAGTTTTTCCATCTTCAGCTACTAAGACTTTAAAGCCATAAAACTCTAAAAATCAGATAATACTTTTAAGTGAATATGAGTATCATCAACTATTAAAATGATATTTTTGTTAAAATTCATACTTGCCTAGTATTAAATTTATTTTAAAGATTAGGAACCGCTATATAAATAGAAAACAAAGGTAGCACAGCTAGCTGTGCTACCTTACTATGTTGTTTATCCATCAAATCATGGGGTTGTGGGGGGATCAAGTTTTATGCGAACTGTCTTGGAACAACAGGGGCTTCCCCAACAAACTTG
Source organism: uncultured Nostoc sp. (assembly GCF_964245445.1). Lineage (GTDB taxonomy): Bacteria > Cyanobacteriota > Cyanobacteriia > Cyanobacteriales > Nostocaceae > Nostoc. The sequence continues at coordinate 9,193 of NZ_CAXTNE010000030.1, read as the reverse complement.
CCCAGCAGGCATATTAGTAAAAACACTACTACGAGCGCCAATCACAGTATTAGCGCCGATTTGCACTCCCGGCCCAATGAAACAATCTGCTGCTACCCATGCACCATTGTCAATGGTGATACTCGCTGTTTTCAACCCAAAGGCAGGGTCTTGGATATCATGACTACCAGTACAGAGGTAACTTTTTTGCGAAATTACACAGTGTTCACCGATGCGGATCTGATCGAGGCTATATAAAACTACGTTATCTCCAATCCAACTGTGGTTGCCAATGGTAACTTTCCAAGGGTAGGTGAAGCGGGCGGTGGGTCGAATTAATACGCCTTTACCGATACGAGCGCCAAATAGTCTTAGCAAAGCACAACGCAGAATATTTAACGGTTGAGGAGTAAGGGGAAAGGCGATCGCTTGCACAAGCCACCATAATAAAATATACCAACCTGGACGCCCCCGATCAAACCAGGATTGGTCATATTTGCGTAAATCTACGAAAGGTTGGTCATTAGTCATTAGTCATTAGTCATGAATTTTAGATTTTAGATTTTAGATTTTAAATTTTTCCTTCAATCCAAAATCTAAAATTGGCAGAGTTAGGAGTCAATAGTCAATAGCTCTACTTCTGTTCCCCTGCTACCCTGCTCCCCTACTCCTTCTTTGGGGGTAGTTGCAGTATTTAAGTGACCACCACAGCTGCGTAATTCGTAGAGTTTAACGCCAATTTGATATTCATATTGACTCAGCAAGCGTGCATAGATATATCCGGCTTTGCCATCCAAAAAACCGCGTTGAATAATATAAAATAAAACAAACCGTAAAATGGGTTTAAATGGCAGGTGTACCCACACTTTTTTCAAAAAGCGCTTGCGTTGCACTGCATCACCAAATAGATTCGCGCCGATAGTGCCGCTATCATCTTTACCTGTAAGAATATTAAAATAAACGCTGGCTTCCCAGTTAGAATAGCGGTTGTGTCGTTCTAACCAGTGATAAAGGTCGCGGAAGTCCTCGTGGAGCATATCATTTTTGAGATACCCAACTTTCCCCTGCAAAATCACATGTTCGTGAACTTCGTTATCACCAGTATTGGGAATCTCTTCTGTATGTAGGTTTTCGTAACGACCTTTTTTATGTTGAAATAAACGTAGATTCCAATCAGGATATTTCCCGCCATAACGAATCCATTTTCCTAAGAAAAATACGCGGCGGTTGAGATAATAACCTGTATATTCCTTGTTTTGAATTACTTGATCAATTTCTTCCCAAAGTTCGGGGGGAATGCGCTCATCGCAATCTACAATTAGCACCCATTCGTTACGAAAAGGTAGATTATCTAAAGACCAATTTTTCTTTTTGGGCCAGCGTCCATTGAAGTTGAATTGTACAACATTTACACCGTGACTGTTAGCGATTTCAATGCTGTTATCAGTACTTTGAGAATCTACTACAAATATCTCATCTGCTCTCCTGAGGCTAGCAAGGCAAGCAGGCAAGTTTGCTTGTTCGTTTTTTGCCGGAATTAATACAGAAACTGGTATTTTAGATGACATATATTTATGAGTTAGGAGTTAGAAGTAAAGCATTCTGAATTTTGAATTCTGAATTCTTCTTTATTTCTTATTTGATCTGGATAAAAGACCTTGAATAGCAGCATTTAAGTAACCAATCTGACCGTAAGCATATACAAGTTTGTCAAACCGTTCTGCTGGATCAGAAAAATATTGCAATGTCTTATACAAGCCGCGCACAAACCGTTCGCTACCTCGCTGTAATTGAGTAATTCCAGCTTTACCAGCGAGTTGTTCTCGATAGCATTCACTGATACCCTGCCACCAGCCCCGGTTTAAAAACCAGGAACGTTGGAGGCGTTCTGAAGCAACATTGTGAGCAACCAGCGCTTCGGGAAGATAAGCGACTTGCCAATTACGCTGTAGGGCAAATTCGGTCATTTGCAGTTCTTCATTTGATAATAAATTTTTTCCCACTCGACCAAGATGAGGATCAAAACCGCCAATTTCTTCTAGAAAACTGCGGCGGATGGAGTAATTTAAGCCTCTAGGTGTTAAGCCAGGTTGCTCGATATAGATGATACTGTCACCCAAATCGTATGCACCGAGATTTGCAGCTAATCCTGGAGATAGCCACCGTGGTTGTTGAATTCCTGGAGGCCAGATGAGAGTGACTTTGCCACCTGCGATCGCTAGTTTAGAATTATTGTAATAGGCAAAATATAAAACTTGTAGCCAGCCCTTGCTAGCAACGGCATCGTCATCCAGATAAGCAAGAATATTACCACTAGCTACTTTTGCACCCGTGTTGCGGGCGACAGATAAACCAATGGTAGGTTCAAATACATACTTCAGGCGCGGATTGTGGGCCCTTTGTTCTACAACCTCACGAGTGCGATCACTAGATCCATTATCAACTACCACAATTTCAAAGTCAGCAGCAAAATCCTGCGCTAAAAGACTATCAATTGCAGCCCCTAAATAGGTATCTCGATTGTGGGTACAGATAATGGCAGAAATTTGGGTGTCTGGCATAGATTTTATTTTGGATTTGAGATTTAGGATTTTAGATTAAAATCTTAAATCCAACGTACACCTGCTGAGAGTTAATCTAAACTAAAAATTACCGACCCACCAACCGAGTTTCTTCGGAAATAATCTTTAAAAATTTACGTTTGTTGAATATGACTGTGTAAAACTACAAGTGTTTGGGCTAGTTGACTCAGGCGAGTTTCCAAAGATTGCTTGCGCCCTAAAAGTTGACGTAACTTTTGGTAACGTGCGATCGCCATGCTAACATTGGGAATCTGATCTGCTGGACACGGGCGCGACCAGACTTTACCAGTATCGTCTATACCACAGAGACGGTAGCCAGTAATAGATGATTGATAAGATACTTTCCCACCAGTGGCGCAAATTTCTTCTACGTAGTTCATCAGGCGGTCAACTTCTGCATGGCGCAGTGTTGCAGTTCCTCCTGCTTCTGGTTCTTTGGGATTGGATTCTAACCAGCCATTGACAATTGGCCCTTCTAAGTAAATATCCTGAATTTGCTTCAAAATATTTTGTAGTTCTATTTGCCACCCGGCGACAGTTTCCTGAATTTCTTGCAATAAATTCATCGCCAATGCTGGATTTGCTCCGTGGCGATGGCTACTAAAGCTTGGAGTTTTCAACTTGGGTAGGCTGGGTGTTTTGTTACCATTCTCTTCTGCTTGAAAGGTCTGCACAGAGTCATGGTGAGGAAAGAAATTTTGTTCAAGAGGATAATCACTCTCAGTCTCTACGCCCAAGTCAACTGTTTTTTCTTCCTGAGAGGATGGAGTTTGTGTACTTTCTGTGGGTTCGTTGGCTCCGACACTGATTCTAAAGGAGAAAGGCCGTTTTGTCGTCGAATCACCAGCTTCTGCGGCAGAGGCAGTGCCGCGATTCCCTAAATCATGTAGAGTTGCTTCTATGCGTTTTAAGCCTGCGTTCATAAAGACATCCTGAGGTTTGCTGTCCCCGATGGTGTTGGATAATTAAGAATGGGGTTGTTGGGATTTTCGGCTTTTGCCAATTGTGACATCAATGATGCTGGTGCTAATTTTATCTCTTAAAAGTTATTTGAAACTAAAAATTTTGCCGATGAAGTAAAAAACTGCGGTAATAAATTGCAACATTAGGCATATTGTTAAAATACTCAGGAAAGAACTTTGGGTAAAATCATTTTAGTAATAGGGCCAGCACGATCTGGTAAAAGTGAATGGGCGGAAACTCTGGCTATGCAGTCAAAAAAAGCAGTTGTTTATGTAGCAACAGCCACTGATAACCCAGATGACGAAGAATGGCATCAACGCATTTTAGAACATCAACAACGTCGTCCCCAAGACTGGATAACTTTATCTGTACCTGTGGAACTGTCTGCTACTCTCGCCGATGCCAAACCTTATACCTGTCTTTTAGTTGATTCTTTAGGAACTTGGGTTGCGAATCTCTTAGAAGAGGACGAATCTAGCTGGGAAAACATTGTTACAGAGTTGTTAGAGACAGTGGATCTGGTAGCTGCTGATATAGTGTTTGTAGCAGAAGAGGTAGGTTGGGGTGTGATACCAGCTTATCCCCTTGGGAGGGCGTTCCGCGATCGCCTGGGTTCTTTAGTCCGCCAGCTAGGTGTACTCAGCAATACTGTTTATTTAGTTACTGGTGGTCATGTTCTCAATCTCAGCAGGCTTGGTTATCCATTGCCAAATAGAGGGGAAGGAGAAGTGAGGAGTCAAGATTCTTAACTATTGATTCAAATTAATCCAAAATCTAAAATCTAAAATTTAAAATTGTAATATGGCAACCAAACAAGAAGTTAGAGGATACCTTGCCTACTGGTTTCAGTTGGGTAAGAAACTGATTATGAGCAACGGTAAGGCAAGCCTTTTGCCCCAATCGGTGCTAAATGGCGATCGCTATAGTGAAGAATTTGAAGAGTGTTGGCAAAAAATTCTCTCACCGGAATCGGGTGATTGTTACCTAGAGGGTACACATGAAACCATTGCTGAACTGTTGACGCCAGCCTGGGAGATGCTACCTTGCAGCCGTTGCAGTATGCCAGTAGCAGCGCGAAACGTCGGGATGCCGGCGTTATTATGTCCCTGTAATGATTTACCTAACTGGCCTAATACCGAATTACCAGCACCGCGAAAGCCAATTAAGACTCAAGACCAACTCAAAACAATCCGCGATCGCTTGTAGACTTATTAATTGAGATATTACGTCGGTGCAACTTAGGAGATTTAGCCAATTTCCAGATCGAATAATATTGATCGCTGTAAACAATATCTGTCTTTAATTTATAATTTTTTTCGATTGTTTCGCGCCAAGTGTCTGAAGGATTGAGTAAAAATACATCAGCAAACCCATTAGGGATTTTAGGGATTTGTTGGTTGTTCACCAACAAAAATCGTACTTTTGGTTCCAAAAGATAGCTTAGAGAAAAAATATTCCCATAATTATTGCCCAAAGCATCACTAACCAAAAGTGGACTACTCGTCTGATTGATGATTTGGGCAACTTGTGGATTACTATAGCTCATACCCTTATTCCACCAAGTTTCTGCCTGGGAACTCACCTTAGAAGAAATTAGTCCACAAATAATCACTAATGTCATGATTATCTGCCAAATGCTCCGGCGTGACACGCTTTCATTATATATTTGCGTAGCTAGTAGGTAAGCAACAGTTACTTGGATTCCTAAATAAGATGGCATGAAATATGGTTCAGTAGATAATTGTATGCCATCGCCACTTGACAGTATTAAGGGTAGTGCTGGCACTACAATCAATGTGATAATAAAAAACCAAACTTTATAGTTAGTTGTTAGACAAAGAAAACAAATTGAATATCCTACCAGAATTAAAAATATTAGTGTAATTAAATAGTTTAGAGGATTATCTAGCTTAAGGTCTATATCAAAAAAAACTCGGCTTAACTGCATCAGTAAGAATGGAAATGTAGGCATCAAAGATGACTGGATTCTTGTTTTATCTGTTGAAATCAAAAATTGGAAAAAGTCACCCATCACAATTGTTATCCAAGGCATGAAGGCTAAAAAACCTACTAGTGATACTAACAGATAAGTTCTGACAGTTTCAGTCAACTTCAATTGGGCAGCGATAGTTACATAAATTCCGTGAGCAAGTGCTACAAATGCACTCCAAAGACATGTATAAAGACTGATAGCTAAAGTTACTGCATAAATGCTCCAGATAGCGAATAAATCTGGTCTTTTTTGTTCTTTTACTGGCTCATCTTTATCTTGTGATTCTAGCCGCATTACTCGTAACAGAGATGCACTAGATAGTAATATGGTAACTAACCAGAGAATATATTCTTGTGCTTCTTGGGCATAAACTAGTTGAATTGGAGAAATTGCCATGAGTGCGATCGCTACACCAGGAACCGATAATGGCACATTAAATAATTCTCGGCATAGCCAATAAACACAAGGAAAAACTAGTAAACTGATGCAGGCAGATAAACTTCTAATTGCCGTCACCGAATTACCAAAGATTTCCATCCACAATCTGGCTATTATGTAATAAAGCGGTGGATGGTAAGGATCTTCTTTTGCCAAATTCATGATTGTCTCATTTAAGCTTTTTTGTTGATTTGCACCTTGAAACTGGGCAAAGCGTTCTCTAGTAATGACACGATTATTAAAAATTTGTTGCTTTACTTCAGTTATTTTGTAACCAGAAATCCGCAATGAAGTATAAGTTTCATCGTGCCAGTAAACTTTACCGTCAAGGTTAAAAAAGCGAAACAATATACCCATCGCCAATAAGAAAATAATTAAAAATCGCAACCAACTCGAAGCAAATTTGAGATGGCGCATAAGTAATTTTTCCCAATAATTTGTCTAAAATAATCCAGTCAGGCAGGCGTATTAGATGAAGTGCCGCAGCTACGCCCGTTGTAAACATCGCTAGTTATTATATCTAAACCTGCTCATCTTTATCGCTAACATACTTTGAGTAAGAATCATGTGATTTGAAATATTGACAATAAATATCTCTCTTCTATTAACTCTGAAAACAATAGCACAAGGTTGTATCCAAGACGGCAAAACTGACCTTCCTTTTACAGCCGAGATGCAAATGAGAAGTAAAATATCATAAATATTCATATTTTTACAGGCCGTGTAGTGCGCTAGCAATAGCACAATAGACTAGCTTTGTTCCTGTAGTTGCGACTGAGTGTCGTTAAGACAAAAGAGAATTTTTACAATATTTGCTAACGTTATCTAGAAAAGTCGTTGGTATTAGATATAGTTAAAAAATCAATAGTCTTAAAATGTCGGTCAATAGCTGGAATACTGCATATTTTAGCTCCAATATTCAAGTATGCTTGCAAAATTTTAGGTATTTGAACATTGGATAAATCTGGACATCTCTGAGGGATTTTTAGACAAAATTGTGAATTTGGATAAACCAAAATACTTGGATGCATCAAGCCATTCTGCTGAAAATAATCATAAGTGCAAGTAGCTGTTGAAGGACATTGTGTTAGTAATGATGCACAGCCAAAGAAATATTGATTTCTACTCCAGATGAGATAATTTGCTAGCCCTTTCCATAATAGTAAAAGTGCCTGACTGTTGCGGTATTCTTTAGCTATACATGCACGTCCAACTTCAACTGATGCCTGAAGCACAGAATTGGGAATCGCATTAAGATTAAATATATCGGCAGCATCAAAGCCTAATTTTTGAGAAGCCATTGCATAGGTTTGCATCCGATAAGTTCCAATGGTTTTACCAGTTTGTTTGGAGATCATGATTAAATGATGGCAAACCGTATCAAACTTATCTATATCCATCTGGGTAAAGTTAGAAGCAGAAAATCCCAAGCCTAGTTCAAGATTAAAAACTTCAAAGCGTAATCGAAAAATTGATTCTAATTCTTCTTCAGTTGACGCTAGCCGTAGGATATATTTTTCAGTTTGAAGGACGGGAAAATCTTCAAGAGTGGGAGGAGGATTCAGTGGGTAATTGATGTTGCGTCCAGAAACTTCCATCTATCTTCCTACTTAGATTTGCAAAAATATTTTACTAGGATTTAGGGACTATACAAATAGCTCACATTATGCATTAATGTGTTGAAGTTGATTGAGACGGTTTTTGATAAAAGAACCTCTAGAAAGCTTTTTTACACCAATTCATGGAAACCCTGAAACATATAAATTTCTCGTAAAGGCATGGCAAAGACAAGCCCCTACCAACGTATTTGTATCATTATTAAAGTGAAATGGTATTAGTCTCTTGGATTAGAGGTAGAGTGCTTTTATTATGGAGATTAATTCCGAAAAAATCTGGCAATAAGATACAAAATTTTTATTTTATATAGGCTATAAATCAATACGGTTAAGTAATGTATCGAACTTAGGTTAAATTAAAGTGAAACAGTATCAGCATAAGTCAAAATCAAGGCAGAAAGCCCCCGGATAAATCCAGGGGCTTAGATAATTTTGGTTGCGATCGCCTATGGCAGGCGGGCACGTGATCGCAATCTGCGGTAAATGCACTCTAAAATACTTAATTAATTACGATGATTATTGCTGTAGTGAACCCTTGTACCAGCCCAAAGCAACTTCTCCCGTAGCGTTTGATAGTAGGAATTGTTCTCGCGCAAAATAATAAATTTAGCCCGACAATCTGCCATCCGCACATCAACGCGGTGTCCCGGCCAAATTGAAGTCCCTAAAACCCCATCTGTCCACAGCTTAGTACTCAAATCGTAATCCCCCAAAGGCCAAATACTCACCACAGAACCAGGGGGTAAAACGAGGGGGCGACTAGAAAGGCTCATTGCACAAATGGGAGTGATGGTAATCGCCTCCATACCATCATGCATAATTGGCCCATTAGCAGAAACAGTGTAACCAGTGGAACCTGTGGGAGTGGAAATAATTAACCCGTCCCCGACGTACTGATCGACTACCTCACCGTCAATTTCCATTTCCAGAATTGAAGTAATCATCCGATCTGCGGAGGCGGGTTTGACACAAAACTCATTCAGAGCCAGATAATGCTCACTAACTGGTTCTAAATTAGACCCGTGACCCTCATACACAGCAGCTTGTAGCATCATCCGTCGTTGGATAGCATAGCGATCCTCAAACAGTCGATCCCAAACTTTCTCAGTATCCTGAAATTCTTCCACCGACTCGGTTAAAAACCCCAGATGACCTCCCACATTCACTCCCAGAATAGGGATGCCAGCTGGGGCTAAATGTCTGGCACCAGTTAAAACAGTACCATCGCCACCGAGTACCAAAGCGAGATCGATTGGTTGAGCCGCCGAAGCCAAAAAGACAGGATAGGGGTTGTCTTTCGGCCCGCTAGGCCCCATCAACACCTGGCACTCGCGGCTTTCTAGTTGTTTAGCACAGATTTCTGCCCATTGTTTACTCCGGGCATCCCGCGCTTTATAAGCAATGATTACCTGCTTGAGTTGCACGCACAATTACCATTTCAGGAGATTAAACTGCTCCATATCGACGGTATCGCGGTTGCGATAAATGGCAAGCACGATCGCTAAACCCACCGCCGCCTCGGCTGCGGCCACGGTAATCACAAATACTGTGAAAACCTGACCCTTAATTAATGTTGAGTCGAGGAAGTTGGAAAATGCCATTAAATTCAGATTAACAGCATT
>NZ_CAXTNE010000029.1:0-43920 GCF_964245445.1 uncultured Nostoc sp. | reverse complement strand
GTGTGCAAAATTACTTAGAGTAATACAATTGGCATCAGTAAATTCTCTCTTGGGAGAAAAAACTTGACAGCAAAATATTTTTATAGTATTTTTGTACTATAAAAATACTTACGTGTTGTATAAAAGTTTAATACTTTTGACTACGCCAACAAGAGAGTACAAAATAAATGAAGCTATCTAAGGTAGACTTGAGCAGTTTAATAGCGATCGCTCACTCTGATGGATATTTGCAGTTGTTGCTAGATCGAGGCGACGAACTAGAGTTTTTGGAAATTCCGGCACCGATACAAGCTTATGAAGGATTGCAAGAACTGAACGAGGTTATCGCTGAAACGCCTGCACTACCCTTTGAAGAAGAACCAATTGCTATGTTACCAGTTAGCTCATCAATGGCGATCGCTGTAGGCTATGATCGCGACGAACACATTTTGCAAGTTGAGTTTCAAAATGGTGGTGTTTATCAGTACTTAGGCGTAGACGAAGATACTTGGGAAGATTTACATTCCTCTGACTCAATTGGCAGCTTTTTCAATCAAGAGATTAAAGGTAGATATGACTACGATCGTCTAGATCATGTAGATTATACTATTGACTAATAACTGCATGTAAGGTTTTCAATAATTCTTGCGTCGTGTAGGGTTTGGGTAAAAAGGCTGTATGTTCATCTGTTTTGTCGATTGGCACTTGTTCACTTGTTACAAGTCCACTGACAACAATAATCGGCAATAACGGATTGATATTTTGCAATGTCCGAATGGTAGTTGCTCCATCCATCTTAGACATCATCATATCGATAATTACGGCACTAATTTTATCTTTATCCTGGACATAAATTGCTAATGCTTCGATGCCATCACCGGCAGTAATTGCCCTGTAATTATAATTTTCGAGTGATGTTTTAGTAATTTCTTGAATGGAAGTTTCATCATCTACAATCAAAATACATTCTCCAGATCCAGTTGGGATTTCCGTATCTTCTAACAACGGTATTGGAACTTGATTAACTGCTGGTAAGTACACCTTAAACTTTGTTCCCTTGCCTACAAAACTTGATACAGTGATAAAACCACCGTGTTCTTTAATAATTATCATTACTGTTGATAACCCAAGTCCTGTACCTTGACCCAACTCTTTTGTTGTAAAAAATGGTTCAAAAATTCTATCTAATATTTCACTATTAATTCCCAATCCGGTATCAGTAACTGTTAGAACAATATAAGCACCAACTGTAGCTTCTATATGCATACTGACATAAGTTTCATCAATCCAAATATTCTCGGCAGATATTGTTAAAGTTCCGCCTGTAGGCATGGCATCGCGTGCATTGAGACACAAATTAATTAATACTTGATGCAGTTGGGTACTATTGGCACAAATAGATAACAAGTCCTCCTGAATTTCTGTGTACACCGTGATTGATTTCGGAAATGTTTGTAAGATAATTTGCTGTATTTCTAAAATCAGGTGTTTAACTTGAAGCACCGTGCATGGGCGTGTAGCGGCTTGTCCTTGGACATTGCCTTCAATTCCCCTAGGAAATGACAGCACTTGCTTTACCAAATCAGCACCGCGTTTGGCATTACTTTCTATTATTGACAGCATCTGATTAATCTGTTGATCGCAGCTTTTAAATTTGAGCAGATGCACTGACATCAAAATTGGTGATAACACATTATTTAAATCGTGAGCAATACCACTAGTAAGAGTGCCTATACTTTCCACACGTTGAGCACGTAAAAATTGTTTTTCTAGTTGTTTTTTCTGGGTAATATCAGTATCAATAACAAGAATTGATTTGGCTTGAGAATGTTCGCCATTTATCAGCGTCCAGCGACTTTCAACAATGAGTTTTTTGCCAGATTTGCTGGTTTTCTGTAACTCACCTTGCCAAGATCCATCTTTTAATACAGCCTGATAAATTTCTAGGTTTTGCGGCCAAGGTTCAGTGGAAAAAAGTTCATCTGACTGCTTACCGATAGTTTCTTCTGACTTCCAGCCGTAAAGTTCCTCAGAATTTTTGTTCCATAATAAAATTTTGTTGTCCAAATCTTGTACGACAATTGCATCAGTGACAATATCCAGCAATGTTTCTTGTGCCTGCTTGTACTCCTGTTTAATACTTGCCAGTTGAGCGAATTCCCGCCGGATTTCTAGTTGTCTAACTACCAGACGGCTAAAAGCTTGCAGTGCTTCCACCTGTTTGGGACTGATTTGGCGTGGTACGCGATCGCCTATACACACAGTCCCGATCGCTTCTCCCCCTGGTGCTAACAAAGGCACACCTGCATAAAATCTTATGCAAAGTCCAGCAGAAGTAACTATAGGATTCGTAGCAAATCGTTCATCAGCTAAGGTATCGGGAATAATTAAAACTTCGCCACTTTCCATACAAATCGATCCGAACCCAGTATCTCGTGGCATTTCCTGTACATCTAACCCCACCCTGGCTTTGAACCACTGACGGTTAGCGTCAATTAGATTAATCAAGGCGATCGGTGTGTTACAAATCTGTGCGGCTAAGAATGCTAGATCGTCGAATGCTTCTTCTGGTGGAGTGTCGAGAATCTGGTACTGACGCAGAGCCTCAAGCCTTGCGGCTTCATTGTTACACACTAAAGATTTCATTAAATCGTTCCTAACTATTGTTGAATGACAACTTGCCCTCGTGTTACTAAAAAACGCGATTTACAGCGCTTTCTGTAGGGGATTTATGTCACTGCACTTGATAGCTCAATGAAGTCACTATCAGATTATTTCAATAAATGAGCAAGCATGTAGCTTGATGATCTTAATTATACTAGTATGTCTTAAGAGGGATGAACAAGAGTTTTAGTAATTTTAAGTAAATTTTAGAAGGTTTACACCCTACAATTTTTTGTTAACAGATAAAATTACTTCCATTAAGATTAAGTAGGCAGTAATATATATAACTAGTAGCGCCAGGTGGAAGTCAGCCCCAACTATTGGAGACGCTGTTCGTGTTCGGAAAAGTCTTTTTTTTGATTTTTAATTTTTGACTTTTGAATTTGAGTCAAGGGAGTGTGTACCTCACGTAAACAAGAACTGCTATAGCAAGAGCAACTAAACATACACCAGCAGTGTTTTGTTCAGGGACAATAGAACAAGACCACCTAATATATATGATCGCAGTTATGACAACTACACTGACCTCTGCTGTTAAACCAAGAGCTGAAGATAGTTTTGCCATTAGCTTTGCACCATTGTCTCTTGAAGAAATCTATGCGTTGTCTAACGATCCAGCCAACGGTGCTGTGGTTATGATGAGTGGCGTAGTTCGCAATCAAACTGATGGTAAACCTGTAGTTGCTCTAGAGTATCAAGCTTATGAACCTATGGCATTGCGGATATTTTATCAAATTGCTGCTGATATTCGCTTATCTACGCCTGATGTAAATCGGGTAGTGATTCATCATCGCACTGGACGTTTGCAAGTTGGAGAGATTAGCGTTTTAGTCGCAGTAGGTTGTCCTCATCGGAGTGAGGCGTTTGAAGCTTGCCAGTATGCTATTGATACCCTCAAACATAATGCCCCCATTTGGAAAAAAGAACATTGGGAAGATGGTTCTAGCCGTTGGGTAAGTATTGCTGCTTGCGAAACATCAGGAGAAAATTGTTAAAATTTCTGAGGTTATTAAACACGCTCGATTTATCCAGCAATTAGCGAACTATAACGTGTGCCGCAGCTACGCCTGTCTTAGACATTGCTAAGTGCTGGATGATATCAACCAGTACTTTACCGTTTGGGTTTTAAGTTTCCCAAAGCATAGTAAAAAATACGCGAGTTTTTTATTTGTCAAAAATCTAAACCAATTAGTAATCTCTAATTCCGAAACACCTACTTAACAGAAATATTTAATTTTTATAAAAAATATTTATATTTGCAAAACAACAATTTATGTTGCATTTATTTACAGAAACTGCATGACTCTATTGAGGTTTGTAAATAATTTGTATTTCTATAAGGAATATTCCTTTAGACTGATCCTCAACAGAAAAATGTGGGGACAAACACAAATGCATTCGTTAAATATATTTTGTCACGAATTTGTAGTTGCTGTTTCCTTTGTAGCTTGCATTGTTGGGTTGGTGTTACTGTGGGACAGTAAGCAGCAAAAAAATGATGTAGAAGAAACAGAGCGGATTTTATTTAGAATGAGCTTTACTTACTGGCTAGTTTACTGTGTAGCCTTTGGTATAGAAAAAATAGTTTTACCCGACTGGGAATCTATACTCATGACTTTGAGAATAACTACGGCTCTGTCATATTTCTTAACTTTTTCTTGCATTGTTAGTCTGCCACTACACAAATTTGCAGTACACCGTGTTGAAGAATAGTTATAAGGCATGGGGAATTGGAAATTGGCATGATTAAGATTTCATAGCGATCGCTAATGCCGTTTCCAATTCTGACTGCGCCAAAGGGGTTAAAATAAAGACCTCTTGTACCGTCTTCCCCTGCCGTGCAATTACTTTATAGCCGCCGCGAATCGGTACTGAAACGCGCAGTTGCATTTTCGGGCAATGGCCTTTTGCCCGCCCAATCACTCCCGGCGTCACAGTTTGGATGTTGTCCTGCTGACAAAGACGTTCTAAAATGGGGATGAGACCATCAAGGTGGGTCGAGTGATTCCAAACCAGTCTGCCAGCTTTTTGCGAAGCCGCTCGGAGGGAATCTGCGGTGGGTTTGCCCATGATAATTAAGCTGCTTCTAGAGGTGCCATTGTCAAACCTGCTCGGTGCAGCTGCTGGTGATAAAGTTCCGCAGGTTCTTGGGGCCCGACCCAGACGATCGCTTGACCTTCATAGTGTACCTGATTAGTTAGATCCCATGCGCGATCGCCAGTCATCCCTGGAATATATTTCATCAAACATTCACTCACATGTTGGAATGTATTAAAATCATCGTTTAATACAATCACTTTGTAATTCGGATAAGTCTTACGGGTAACTTGATTAGACCGTTCAGGAGCTTTAGTTGGTGCTGTGGCCATCCCGTAAACATCTGCTGAAAGTGTCATAACCATAGAACAATTAAGCAAGATAATTTTACAAAACTACACTACAAACAACTAGTTTAGTCCATTGCCAGTTGTCATTCGTCATTTGTCCGTTGTCCGTTGTCCTTAACAAATGACCAATGACCAATGACCAATGACTATCTATCGCCAATTATCCCAGTTTTCGTTAAAAATGGATGTATCGGGAAAGGCTGTCGGGTTGCCATTTTGTTGCAAAAGCCGTTTGAGTGCTTCCAGTTGTGGCTCTTGTTTGGGTAAGTCATCGACTAGTTGGTAGGGTGCGATCGCATTTTTCAGGGCAAAACTAGCAACAGTTCCCGCAGCTGCGCCAGAAGACCATTCAAAGGAATGGACTCGATAGGCAGCAGCAGCAATATGACTACTAGCAATACTTTTGCCACCTACCAGCAAATTATCAATTTTCTGGGGAATCATTGCCCTCAGAGCAATTTGGAAGGGATAAGCTTGACCTGCACCACGCCTTTCACCTGGACGTTCTGTATTACCAGGGGCTTCTGGGGGACTATTTACCATACAAGGATGGAAATCTATAGCATAGTGACCAATACCCACAGCATCGGGGAAGATGGTAGAACGAGTCCGTCGCATTGCTTTTTCGGGTGATACTTTACCTTCAATTACTGATACTGCTTCCAAACCTGCAAGTGCTGCTCGTAGCCTCCGATACATATCTGCTGGCAGAGTCTGGGAGTAATACTGATCGTTGTAATCTCGGCGAGAAATATCAATTTCCCAAATACCGAAACCATCAGGTTGTCCCCAACTGGGGCGGCCAATGATGCGCCGTGCTTCGCGCATATAGGGATATTTCGATAAGCCATGTACTGTCCCCATCGGAGAATTTAGCCCGGAAACAAAGCGGTTATTGCCTTGCAGCTGCTTTACACCCTCCCCCAACTTGGAATCTGTAGTCCCAGCTACCAACCAATAATAGAAAGAGAGGGCATTTTCCTCAGCTTTACGGAGGGTTTCTGTTCGCAGTCCCCCCATCCAACCACCTGGGTTTAACTGCCCAGTACTTTCTAACTGTTGGCGACTGTAAATCAGGTTATCTTGGGCTGTTCCAGGGCGGTAGTCGTTACCCCAAGTCCAGTTTTGCATGGAGATGTCCCCTGGTGTAGGAGCAGTAAAACTTACACCACCGAATTTTTCTGGTTTTCCTTTGTTTGGACTCAAAATGCGACGATAGGTGAAAACTAAGTCAAAGTTAGCCAGTCGTGTTAATTCATAGCTGAAATATGGGGCGTATTGTGAATAAAATGCGGGCATTGTCTGCGGTTGCGGTTCCTTAGTCGCCTCCATTGCAAAGGTGTAGGTAAATCCTTGAGGGCAATAAGGGTCGTTGTTGGTGTCAGAAGCCGAAGGTTCTAGGTAAGAACGGGCATCAATACCCAATCGGTAGGGGACATCAGCAAGGGCGATAATTTCTCCAGTTTCGCTCGCGTCTACGACATACCATTTAGGAGCATCCCCTTTATCTGCCTTGGGGAGGAAACGGATAATAGTTTTGGTAAATCGAGATGAGTTTTCGTAGCTATAAGAATCTTCAATACTTTGAGATAAAGTAAAGGTATTGAGCGGTGGTGCGCCTTTTGGTGGTTGATGTTGGATTGCGATCGCACCATTAATTATTTTGCCATCAGCAGCAATTTCCAAATCCTTAATTACCGTGTTGGGAAACCATTGCAACTTCCCTTTGCCAAGCTTTTCGGCATCTTTGAGCATCTGGACTAAAATGTTGTGAGCATCGTGGGGAAGAAAGCAAGATTCACTTACCCAACAGTCACCGGGGTTAAGTTTACCGTATTTGCGCCCAATGCGGTTTCGCAATTCTAGGTAGCCGCGAGAATAGAATTTAAGGGCACGCTGAGTTGGGCGTTCGTCTAACGCAGATGTCCCTTGAGAAGAAATTTGTCCTCCCAGCCAGTCAGTAATTTCCGTAAGGCAAACCGTTCGTCCTGCGAGTAACCCCTCGTAAGCTGTGGCGACACCGGATAGTCCACCACCCACAACTAAAATCTCGCAATTGACAGTTTTATCTGGGGTTCTCGGTACTGTGGCGATCGCCTTTGACGTTGGCGCTGCGTTCGTCGTTCGCGTAGCGTCTCGTAGAGAAGACGTTGGCGCAGCCATCGCTCCATTAAATGCAACTAAGCTAGATATTAAATTGAAACTGATCAGCGATGTCAAGCTATAAGCTACTTTGTGTCTACCCTTCATGATTAAAAAAACTGCTCCAAATCCTGTGTCACCTTGTAGAAGGTAGCATCCAGGAAATGCTCATCACAAGTTTATAAGAGTAAATATATTTAAATACAATTTTTACACTTAAAATACTGAGTATATAGGCTAAATTTACCCTGCCTTGTTGCCATCCTAGAAAGTCTGCCTTATCTGCCTAGTCTAAAGCGCGACGGTTCATTTCTTGGGCGATCGCTTGTGTATCATGTGGATGTGGATATGGGCGAGTCAGAAAGTAAATAGCACCAAATGCAGCTTTACCGTTGGCATTCAAAATATTAAAATTACGCCCGACCGCATTCATCGGAGCAACAAGAATCTTTCCCTTAGTTTGCCCAAAAGTTTCAACATCTGCACGATTGAGCGCAACCTTATCAGGTGGTTTGACAAATTTCGCTAGCTCATCAAAGTTATCTTCCGTGTATGTCTCTATATTGTCAGGAACTAGGTGATAAACAAAGTCCTGCATACTTGACCAGCAATTGCGAATTTCGTTTGCTGCCCAACGAGCTTGGTCGTATGAGTTGACTAGTAAAAGAAGGCGATCGCGATCCTTCCAATGGTTACTTAAATCATTTTCGCCAAGATGTTTTAATTCCCTGAGTTCTTGTCCTAAATGACCTGTACCGTTACTACCAACGAGCGATCGCGCTATTTCCTGAAACAAGCCCATTTTTTAGTATTCGGGGCTACCAGAAATACGGAGGGGTTTGTTCTTTTGCTTGAATTGGGGAAGAAATTTGAAATGACTTTGAGCGATCGCATCTCTCGCCTCCTGTTCTGGCATCAAAACAGCATGGGCATTACCAACGTGAAAACTAGCAAATCTGAAAAGTAGAAAGTTTCAGAGATAGTCAGCAAATTAGAACCACATTGACTACTAAAGTTGTCAATAAGCAGCGAAAAGTTACATTTTTGACAAAATTTAGTTCAGATGTATTATTATCTATAGTTCAAACGTATTAGCACTGAGTTATGACTGATTCTCCGCCAAGATCCTGGTTTGATTCCAAGACAATCTATGAACAAATCCAATACTACCTCTCAAAGTGCCAATCAAAAATACGTATTGCATCTGGCTATTTTACTGTAAACGGCTGGGATCAGATTCGGAATGTTGTAAAAGGAAAGTATGTTGATCTGTTGGTTGGAATTAACGAACGAACTCAAAGACAAGACGAAAGACACGCACAGTACCTTCTAATCCAAGAAATCAAGAAAGATTTAGCAACAGGATCATCACCAGGTAATCGCCGTCAAGCTGTAGCAGATTTAGTTGATAAAATTCGGACGGGTCAATTTCGGATTGTTGATGCACGCGCTAGGAAACATCATGCAAAACTTTACTTTGTTGACTGTAAGGTTGTCATCATTACCTCAGCCAATTTAACGAAACATGGCTTAATGCAACAGGTTGAAGCTGGTAATCTACTGAGTCGGAAGAAGGAAATTGTAAAACTTGTCAAGAAATTTGATGGATATTTCGCTGAAGCAGTAGATTTAACTCAGAGGCTACTTAAAGCTCTAGAAGATTGGTTGAAACTTGCTTCTCCGTGGGATATTTACCTCAAAACCTTACTTGCTTTTGAGGATCTAGAAATTGATAATAAGTATACTCCGCCAACAAATTATCAAAGAGCAATGATTGCTGAAGCTTTACAGAAAATAAGCGAGCACAGCGGAGTCATGTTGGTTGCTTCAACAGGACTTGGAAAGACCGTTGTTGCTACTCACCTCGCCTTGAAACTTTTTAAAGCAGATAAAATTATACATGTATTGATTATTGGCCCCAAATTAGTAAAAAGGCAATGGAAGTCTGAATTTATGGATGCGGGTATCCCTCAGACCTATATCGGCTATCAAGCTTTAGATAAAGAAGATCCAAGCCATGATCGTAATCTTGAACACTTTATCGAAATAGAAGAAAAAATAAATAAGCAATGGCTCATTATTATTGATGAATGCCATTTATTCAGAAATTGCCATGATAGTGCAGAAGGCCCAAGAAGACGCTCATTTCAAAGATTGATTTCACGAATTAAAAAAAGTGGCTGTAAAGTCTTACTTCTTACGGGTTCACCTTATTCTAAAGATATTAGGAATCTCAATCACCAAATTCTGCTTCTACCTCACACTGTGGAAATTGAAGCTTTTTCGGATAAACAAAACAAGAAAAATTTCAATTGGCATACAGATAGTATAAAAGGATTTATTAACTTGCCTGTTGTGTCTCAATTAACTACACCTTATGTTGCACAACAGTATGGACAGAAGCTAGAGACTGGCATATTAATTGAGTTTGGACAGTAAAAGCGATATATTCCGCTTGTAAAGTTATATCGAGTTAATTTCCATTTATTCATGGAAAGTGAAATTTCTCAAGTTTTTAGGGATGGTTGCTTTACTGTTAAAGATCCTCCAGAATCACGCAAGTTTATAGAAACGCAAGCAGAAGTTGCCTGGGCGAGTTCACCGTGGGCACTTCGTAAAATTATCAAAAAAGTTATTAACACCTCAGGCAAGCGAAACTTGTCTTATGAATTTGAGTTTGAAATGTCTCAATCTCAGCGCCGTGAAATACTAGAGCCACTTCTAAATCGATTAAATCAAATGCAGTTCACTGATGATCAGAAGCTTGCATCTCTATGTAACATTCTTCAAGAAGTTCATTTTAGCAATAAAAAAGTTATCATTTTTTGTGAGCGTCGTGCAACAGTGGTTTATCTAGTGAAAGCTATTAATGCCTTACTTCCCCATCTGCGAGTCTTTGGCACAATTAAGCACACAATTAAGGAAGGAAAAGGCCAATACGTACCTATGAGCGATCGAGATATTTTTCAGGCAATTAAAAAGTTTGCTCCAGTTGCAAACTGAGCTGAAGGAAAGTACGAAGAGACTTACGAAGTTTTTATTTCAACTGATGCTCATGGTGTTGGCATTAACCTACAAGATGCACCTGTAGTTATCAATTACGATCTAGCTTGGACAGCAATTGAGCCTACGCAAAGAGCAGGGCGTGTTCTAAGACCCTGGATTGAACCACGTACTGTGGAGCTTTACACTTTTGTTCCACCGCTAGAAGGTGATGCTTTACGAGATTTAGGTATTGCAAAACGTTACAGTAATCTGACAAATCGCCACAGTCAATCTCAAGAGATTATGGAGCTTCCTGTTCTATCTATAAATGAGAAAGAAGAAGTTAGTTTTTTCAATAATACATCCAAAGTCACAATTCAATCGGGTGTACTTGATGTAGAGGCTTTAGTTGATGACAATGTATCACCATTTTATTACCATGCATCTAAGCTGTATAATAACCGCGACTACGCCCGTAATATTCGTGACGATATTATTAGTGCAAAAATTTATTCAGGTCGAACAATTTTAATTTACGTTTTATTTAAATACAAGGATGAATACAAATGGACTCTTTATGATCCTAAGTCAAAAAACTTGCAGAATAAATCGCGTAATCAATTACTTAATTTACTTCAATGTGAGGAAAATACTGAACTTGCACTCGTCAATGCTGATGAAATTGAAGAACTTAGCTATGCCTGTATAAAAGAGTGGTGTCAACAAAATAATGTTAATTTAGATGATGTTGTCAGAGAATGTGCAATGTATCTTAAGCCAGCACGTAAGTCTAATGATTATGATGATTTTGAAAGTTTAGCTAGATACTAGTGCGTTATATCTACTGGCTATAAGTGCCACCTGTAGAGTTGTTTAGAACCTCAGAGGAGGATCAACTGGATACGCTTGATGTGATCGCTATTCAACTACGCGCTGACAAAAATCTTGATCCAGCGATCGCCAATGCTCTAGCATCGTTAGTCAAAGCAGCCTATCGTGACCTTTCTCAAAATGATGGTGAATTGAAGCAAGACTCATAAAACTATGTCATTAATTGAAAAACTATCGGCTGAATTTAGACAACGCTGTGAGGCGATCGCCACCGAACAACGAAGCTTACTTCGAGTGCGATCGTTTGAACCGTTACCCGCAGACATTCTAGCAACCAAGTTAGGAGCAAGACTTTTTACACCCGATCAGGTTCCGAATTTAGAGCCAGAACAAGTAGCAGTATTACTTGCTAGCGATGGGTGGTCAGCAGGGATTATACGCTATAACCCACTATGGATTGTATACAACCCGCGTCATGCACCTGCACGGTATGAATCAAATCTGATGCATGAAATAGCTCATGTGTTGTTCAATCATAAGGCTGTTGGCTTTGATTCGGTAACTGGACTACCAAAACGTAAACAAAACAACGAAGATGAAGCAACTTATCTAGGGGGATGCCTTCAAATTCCCAAACGTACTTTATTATGGGCGACACAACGAAACATGTTGTTACCTCAGATTGCAGCACATTTTGGCGCTAGTGAAGCGATGGTGAAGTTTCGCAGCAATGTAACTGAAGTCTCTGTCAAATGCTAATGTATTACAATATTTGCTCTGCCAAGAAACAGCATTCATTAATCAATAACTAATAATCTTTAGCTGAAACTGTAGTGATTTCGTCTCTTTTTCTGAAATTAAAAACTGCTCTTGCTGAAAGTAGACAAGAGCAGTTTTTAATAGCAAAGCCCAAAATTAAGAATTTAGGCATCTTCAAGTTCAAATTGAGCTACCGTAACGGCGTTAAAAGCGAAAGCAAAAACTAATGGCATCGGCGACTGCAACCAAAAGGTAAAGAGAACAGCTAGGATTGTGCCAATTACTGCGGACATCGACCACAATCGTTCTTCAAAAGTCAATCCCTTCTCGGCTTTAATCATTCTGAGAACGTGAACTGGAATTGGTTCCGGCATTACCCCACCCGGCGGGAAAGCCCAGAAGTTATTACGTCGCTCTACAAATAAATCTGTCCAGCCATTTTCTTGGCACCATGCCTCAATCCATTGAAGTGAGTAATGATTCATCATCGGGTTTCGGAGTTCGGTTTGTGGAAGTTGTCTACTTGGTGAATGTAAACTCTTGGAGATTCCTGAACAACTAACTAATCGCTATAAAATTAACGCTGATTATCCAACTTTTAAGCTTTGTTAAGCAGTTGAGACGCATATAATTACGCTCAAACCTTACTTTCATTAATTAAAAGACTAACAGTTGATGGGGGCTGTTGAATTTAAAAGACAATAAACTTTACTTGAAACATTGAAATTCAAGAATTGTAAATAAGCGCATGAGTATTACTGCTTAAGAAAACTCTTTATATCCTGAAATTCAAATCTATAAATGAAGAATTGTAAACAAATCAACGAGCGTAGGCTCAGTCACAGGGTAAATAGAATTGCGGGTAAGGATAAAAGATAAACTTTTAATTAATTTTCTTTCTCAAGAAAGATGATTTAATTTTCTAGACCTCTCTGAGGGTAAGTAGAATCAAAGTGAAGCTTAGAGTAAAATATCTAAAGAAATAAAAACTTACTTGATTCAAATCAAATATATGTTGAGTATACTTTGGGGTATTGTTGTTGTATTGATTGCTTTTTGGGGATTAGGACTGGCACTTCATATTGCCGGAAATTTAATTCATGCAGTGTTGCTTTTAGCGATCGCCCTTGCTATCTATAATTTTTTCAAAGCGCGTGATGTGTAAATATAGTGGTTCCCGATTTGGTAAGGTAGGTTTTCAAAGTTACTCACTTTGGTAAAAAAGGTTTGAGTGTATCTAAGCTGCTTAGGAAACGCTATATATTGAGTGCGAACGCTCCGCCAACGCCGCTCCTAATATTGCCGCTCTCTAGCTAAGGGTGAGAAGCGATGTCTACCACAGGCTAGGCATCCACCCTTTTTGCGTTACAAAATATTAAGCTAGGGAAATACATGTTCACCAAGTCCAGTAGTAAGGCTGGGAGTCTTAATTAGGATGATCCAGTCTTGCTAATATTCAAATGCGGTAATTAAATGCAGCGATTAGACACCAAATTAGCTCTCGATATGTTATGGCGGCAAGGGTTGGCGTTCCTTCTAGGAATTATTATATGGTGTGTGCCTGATCCGGCACTGGCAGTAGATTGGACTCATCCGCTTTCATTTAGCAATGCAGAGTTATCAAGACGTGATTTTTCTGGTGAAAGTTTACAAGCTGCGGAGTTTTCTAACGCCAATATGGAACTGGCTAACTTTTCTAATGCTGACTTGCGGGGAGCAGTCATGAGTGCTTCGGTGATGACAAATGCAAATCTCCACGGAGCAGATTTAACTAATGCAATGATTGATCAGGTAAACTTGACTAAGGCAGATTTGAGCGATGCAGTTTTCAAAGAAGCTCTTTTGCTCCGCGCCATATTTAATGATGTGAATATAGACGGGGCAGATTTTACAGATGCAATTTTGGATAGAGCGCAAATCAAAGAACTGTGCGGTAAAGCCAGTGGTGTGAATTCCAAAACAGGCGTGCAAACTCGTGATTCTCTAGGATGTCAATGAAACGTGTTGGTGTAATTGGTGGCGGACAACTTGCCTGGATGATGGCGGATGCAGCACAGAAGCTAGGAGTAGAATTAGTAGTACAAACTCCTAGTGAACACGACCCGGCCGTGTCAATTGCGAAAGAAACTGTTTTCGCCCCAGTTGATGATGCAACTGCTACGGAAATATTAGCTCAAAAATGCGATGTCATCACCTTTGAAAACGAATTTGTTAACTTAGATGCTTTATCTGTTTTAGCACACCAAGGCGTTTCTTTTCGTCCCAGGTTAGAAGCTTTAGCTCCTCTTTTAGATAAATATCATCAGCGTTGCTATTTACGCAACTTGGGCTTACCTGTTCCCCATTTTTTTGCCCTTGACGAGCTAGAAAATCTCAAATCCAAAATAGAATATCTAGGTTTTCCAGCAGTCCTCAAATCCCGCCGCCACGGTTATGATGGTCAAGGTACTTTTATAATTCAGGATTTTACTACTTTAGAGCAAAAGCTAAGTGATGAAGCCACAACAACTTTAAATAAATCACTTTTCTTGTTAGAAGAATTTATCCCTTTTGAAAGAGAACTAGCAATAATTGCAGCTCGTTCTGTGGAGGGAGAAATTGTAACTTATCCTGTGGTAGAAACTCAACAAGAACTACAAGTGTGTCAGCGGGTAATTGCGCCTGCTGAAATTACGCCTAATCAAGTAGCAGAAATTCAAGCGATCGCACATACTCTATTAAATAGCCTAGAAGTAGTGGGCATTTTTGGAATTGAGCTATTTCTGGGTACTAATGGCAAAATCCTAGTAAATGAAATTGCACCCCGTACCCACAATTCTGGGCATTTTTCTATTGACGCCTGTGAAACTTCGCAGTTTGAGCAGCACTTGAGAGCTGTTTGTGGTTTACCTTTAGGAAATCCGGCTTTGCAATGCGCTGGTGCTGTGATGGTGAACCTATTGGGGTATGAAAATTCTCATAGCGATTACCAAAGCCAGCGTCAACAAATAGCAGAAATTCCCCACGCGCACGTTCACTGGTATGAGAAGACAGAATCACGTCCTGGGCGGAAGTTGGGACATGTTACCGTTTTGCTAGATAATCAGAATCGAGAGCAAGCGATCGCCATCGCCCACAGCATAGAATCTATCTGGTATCCCAGGTAAATTTTTCAGAAACTTTCGATGTTGAACACACAACATCTTTTTGAAAGCTATAATGAGTGAAGTTGCACTACGACGTTGGTGACTGCCATCAAGTTTTTTGATCTATGCCTTTAATGACAAGGGAGTCAACTGTTCTCGTGGCAGTAGACCGGGCATGTACCCGGAAACTTTAAACGAGGAATTTAGGTTCCCACCTGGATAAACCCAGGTCATAAACTTAGGTAAAACGGCGTCGCGGTGAACTTAAAATTATTAGCTCCTAAAGTCAGTTAGAACTTAGGAGCTTTAATTATTTGGTATTGCAGAACAGGGAAAGAATTTTGGAAGTTGCTAAATCATCTCGCAAATATGCAACACCAATTATTTAAATCAGTATTACTTATGTGACAAATAAGTAAATCTAAACTAAAAACCTGAAACAACGCAGATTCAGCATTTTGGCTGTATTAATCAAATAAATTTAATTAGAAATTACTAATATCTGGAGATAAAAACAAAATCTGTATAACTTGATTCTAAATTAGGTATCGTTCAGAGTTAAGATGACAAAATTATCTGAAATTGTGGTTAAAGCTACAGAAAATTGTCACAGCAACTAACTAATACAGTATTTCCAGCCTCGGTCTTCCGATTAGACAGTGGTTTAACTTTTATTCATCAAGAGATTCCCACTACCCCTGTAGTTGTGGCGGATGTTTGGGTACGTGCTGGAGCAAGCCTAGAGCCAGAACCGTGGTTTGGCATGGCGCACTTTTTAGAACACATGATTTTTAAAGGTACGGCGACGCTACCCCCTGGAATGTTCGATTCTAAAGTTGAGAATCGGGGAGGCGTGAGTAATGCGGCCACAAGCTATGATTATGCTCATTATTCTCTCACCACAGCTGCCCCATATTTAAAAGATACTCTGCCCTACTTAGGAGAGCTACTGCTCAATGCGGCAATTCCAGAAGATGAATTTAGCCGCGAACGGGACGTGGTGCTAGAGGAAATTCGCTCTTGTCAGGACGATTCTGACTGGATAGGCTTTCAAGCGCTGATTCAAAGCATCTATCCGTATCACCCTTACGGACGTTCGGTGCTGGGTACTGAGCAAGAACTGATGCAGCAATCGCCAGAAGCAATGCGCTGTTTTCACCGCACTTACTATCAGCCTGAGAACATGACGGTGGTAATTGCAGGAGGTATAGCCCAGCAACCAGCTTGGGAAATGGTAAATAGTTCATTTGCTGATTTTGCTGAACGCTCTAATTGTCCGCAGTTTGAGAAAGTGACAAAGCCAGTAATAACGGGTATTCATCGTCAAGAACTGTATTTACCACGCATAGAACAAGCGCGATTATTGATGGCGTGGCTGGTTCCTGGAGTAGAAGAAATCCGCGCTGGCTTTGGTTTAGATTTGTTGTCAGTGTTATTGGCAGAAGGACGGACTTCGCGTTTAGTGCGTGATTTACGAGAAGATTTGCAATTAGTACAAGGAATTTGCAGTAGTTTTTCTCTACAACGGGAATCGAGTTTATTTACAATTACTGCCTGGTTGGAACCAGAAAATTTGGAGGAAGTTGAGTCCTTAATTTGCGCTCATTTGGATGATTTGCAGACTACAGGAATTAGTGAACAGGAACTTGCTCGTACACGCAGGCTGCTATCTAACGAGTATGCATTTTCTACAGAAACGCCAAATCAGCTTACAGGGCTTTATGGGTATTACAATACCATCGCCCAAGCTGAATTAGCTGTGACATATCCTCAACAGATTCAGTCTTTTGATGCCAAAGAACTGCAAAAATTAGCTAAACAGTATCTCTCCCCAGAGAATTACGCGGTTACTGTACTTAAGCCCTGTTAGTTATTGGGCATTGGGCATGGGGCATTAGTTTTTGACAAAGGACAAATGACAAATGACAAATGACAAAGGACAAATGACAACCTTGCTGCAAAAATCGCCTATCCATCGTACTGTATTGAACAATGGCATTGTAGTGCTGGTGGCAGAAAATCCTGCTGCGGATATTATTGCGGCGCGAATTTTTGTGCGTGCTGGTAGTTGTAACGAAAACCGGGAGCAAGCAGGGTTGGCACATTTGCTCTCAGCAGTGATGACAAAGGGATGCGATGGTCTTTCTAGTTTGGAAATTGCTGAAATTGTCGAATCTGTAGGAGCGAGTTTGAGTGCAGATGCTGGCACTGATTATTTTTTGCTATCTTTCAAGACGGTAACATCCGATTTTGGAGAAATTTTAACATTAGCAGGGCGGATTTTGCGATCGCCTACTTTTCCTGAAACTCAAGTGGAACTAGAACGGCGTTTAGCACTCCAGGATATTCGTTCCCAAAAAGAGCAACCGTTTAATGTCGCCTTTGAACAAATGCGGCAGGTAATGTACCAAAATCATCCATATTCCATGTCAGTGCTGGGAGATGAAACCACCATGAGTAGCTTAACTCGTGCGGATTTAGTGGAATATCACCAGACTTATTTCCGTCCAGATAATGTAGTAATTAGTATTGCTGGTAGAGTCACACCCACAGATGCAGCTGCGTTGGTAGAAGAAGTGTTTGCTGATTGGCAAGCGCCAGCCCAAGCACCGCCAATACTGAATTTACCTGAGATTAAGGTGGAACCGCAGGTAAGGGTTAAGCCAGTACAGACACAACAATCAATCGTGATGCTTGGTTATTTAGGAACATCAGTGAGTTCTGTTGACTACGCCGCCCTGAAGTTGCTGTGTACCTACTTGGGAAATGGGCTTTCTAGTCGCTTGTTTGTCGAATTGCGGGAAAAACGGGGTTTAGCTTACGAAGTATCCGCCTTTTACTCCACAAGGCTATTTCCAGCCTCGTTTGTAGTTTACATGGGTACAGCACCAGAAAATACTAGCATTGCCCTAGAAGGACTGCGTACAGAAGTAGATTTGTTATGTACCACCGAAGTATCCCAAAGCGCACTCCAAGCTGCTAAAAACAAGATTCTGGGGCAGTACGCGTTAGGTAAACAAACGAACGGGCAAATTGCTCAAATATATGGTTGGTATGAAATTTTGGGCTTAGGAATTGATTTTGACACCAAGTTCCAAGAATTGATTGCGGCGGTAAGTGCCAAGGATGCTATTGCTTCAGCTTGTAAATATTTAAAAGAGCCTTACTTGTCTTTAGTTGGTCAAGAAGAAGCAATTAATCGAGCGATCGCATAACTGAGAATGTAGAATCGTAAAATGCAGCAGCTGTTTTTTAGACCAAGCGGCTGTACTATTAGCATGAGAATATTCTGGGAGTGAATTCCATGCAAAGCAGCCTGACAGCAAGTATTTTGAGTTACTTAAAATTACTAGATCCAACTGTAAATCGCTGTAGGATGGAAAAACGGCCAAAGGGTTGGTGGCCAAAGAGGTCTAAATCTTTATTAGCCATTGAAATACTCTTGTTCTCCACTACGCCTCTGCTTATTGCCTCAACGGCTGTAGTATCAATAGCAGCGCCACAAAAAATTGCTCAAGTAAATCCTGGAGATAGCATTAACCGCCCTATCCTCAAAGTTGGTAGCCAAGGCGAACGCGTATCTGAACTTCAGGCAGCTTTAAAACTTTTGGGTTTTTATTCTGGTGCCGTAGATGGTACATATAGTGAGAATACAGCCAGTGCCGTTGCCCGGTTTAAACAAGCTGCTGGTTTGAATCCAGATGGCATTGTTGATGCCAGCACTTGGCAACGACTTTTCCCGAATCAACCAGTAGCAGCATCAACCATCCCTTCATCCCAGCCAAGATTTAACTCAGCTACGAATTTTCCTGTTCCAACCCAGGCTAGCAACCTCACCAACGTTGCAAATTCCAATCCTCCAAGACAAGCTGTAACACAAGTTCCGACTAGCCCCGAACCTAGACCTACTACCCCAAAAAAAGCTGTAACACGAGTTGCAACCAGCCCTGAGCCAAGACCTGCTACCCCAAGAAAAACTACAACTTCAAGCACACAAAAAACGCCGAATCGGACTACATCAACTACTCGAACTCAGTCAACTACACAGACTGGCCAAACTACTCGAACTGGGCCAAACACAACTACTAAGCGAACCCCTGGTATCCAATACACCTCAGAAGGATTGCCAATTTTGCGTTTAGGATTACGTGGTTCTGAAGTTGTCAAGTTGCAACAACAACTGAAAAAGCTTGGTTTCTTAAAAGGCGATGCCGATGGAGACTTTGGCGAGACAACCGAAGCAGCTGTGAAAGCTGCACAAAAGCGCTATGGTTTAGAAGCTGACGGTGTAGTTGGTGGCTCTACCTGGGAGGTTCTTTCGCGGCGTTAGCCCCAACAGCGTTAGGCTGATACCAAAGTTGCCATCCACTATAGTGCAATTTTGGCGTTCCCTTAATGACTTTGGAACTTGCTAGTGGTAAATACCCTCTTTTAGATACAAAGGTTTCTCTCGCTAGAGAAACCTCTGTAGAAGTTTTGCTGCTCTATTCATTTTTGATGAATTTAATTCGTGTACATCCTGCAATACGATAAAGATATACCAATTAAAAGTATCTCTCTATGCCAGCACTGAAAAATTACATTGCTTTTGGGCTGACAAAAAATGATGGCAACTTTAAAAGTCAAGCAGAAGGACACCTGGTAGTGTTACAGATCACAACTGGCAATAGTGAAATTAATTAAACTTACTGCTAATTCCTCTAAAAAAAACTTATGCAACACTTTTTATTAACTTGGCTCGGTACTGCGGTGGCGTTATTTCTGACTGCTAATATCGTTCCGGGATTCTTTATCAAGAATTTTCTGACTGCCTTAATTGCTGCCCTTGTTATTGGTCTGGTTAATGCATTTGTTAGACCAATTTTACAGATTTTGACCTTTCCAATTACCTTGCTCACCTTTGGTTTATTTACATTGGTAATCAACGCTTTAACCCTTTGGTTAGCAAGTGCCTTGACTCCTGGTTCTGGTTTTGAGATTCAGGGCTTTTTACCTGCTTTGTTAGGTTCCATTGTGCTAGCTATCGTTTCTAGCGTAATTAACTATTTTTTGAGAGTTGTTGACTAGAAAAATTAGTTAAGTTTTGTAATATTCATATTTAAGGCTTGGGCAACAGTTAGTGTTACTTTAGCTAATGACTAATAATATTTGAGGCTTGGGCAACAGCTAGCGTTACCGCTCCTGGTTGCCCTTCTAGCTGGAAAATCTGTTTAGGAATTAGGAATCTCACTCCCAATGCTTCTATGCTGGTAAAAGGGGAAGCAGTCAACAATGGGGTTTGAGTAGCTGCAAGAATAGCAGCTGCCTCTGCTACGCTAGGTGTACCTACTTTGTGGTCGGTAATTGTGGCAGGGTTGGGAACACAGACAGAGCGAAGGATTTGGGCAGAAAAAGTTTTTAGAGGCAAATTGCGTAGGTTACAAAGTTCTACTAAACCAACTTCTGAGGCTTTAGTATCAATGGTAGCAATCCCTGCGATCGCACTTTGAAAAAGTTGATTTTCTCGAAATATTTGCTCAATTGCTTGATCAATCAACTGCCATGAGGTTCCCCGTTTACAACCGATTCCTACCCATAAAACCTGTTGCACTTGGTGTATTTCCTTATTCAATTCGTCAGGATTTGGTTTATTCCAACAGCCAACCAAATAAATCTCCTACTGTCAGCCTCAACTCACTTGCAAAATCTGGGACAGGGAGTAAAGCTTCTAGTTCATCCAACATAACTGGTTGTTGATTGCGGATGTATACAAATACCGTTTGTTCTTCTGGGTCAATCAGCCAACCCATTTGTGTTTCATAATTCAGGTAATGCAGAATATTTTTTGTAACTTTCATTTGTCTTTGGTCAGGTGATAGAATCTCGACAGTCCAATCGGGAGATGCTTTGAAGACGTTAGCAACTTGGCCATTTTCATCACGAGGAATTCTTTGCCAAGTAAACACAGAAACATCTGGCACTATTGACCTTCCACCAAAAGTACATCGCAATTCTGGAAAAGCACGAGCAATTCGCTTGGGCTTGACCGTTAAGTTGACAGTGCTAACCATTTCACCTTGAATTATACTGTGCTTTCCCTGTGGCATAGGTTTTTGAATAATTTGACCATCGATGTATTCACTAGCGGGCTTCGTTTC
The DNA here is from genome assembly GCF_964245445.1 of uncultured Nostoc sp. Taxonomy (GTDB): domain Bacteria; phylum Cyanobacteriota; class Cyanobacteriia; order Cyanobacteriales; family Nostocaceae; genus Nostoc. The sequence continues at coordinate 22,911 of NZ_CAXTNE010000029.1, read as the reverse complement.
TGGTAGCATTAGAAACTCTGCTAAAGTTGTGTTTTTAGATGGTGTCCGTACCATTTGCGATCGCCTCCAAGTCCAGCAATTATGATTAAAAAACCGCAAAGTACGCAAAGAAAAAATCAGCTTAACTCTTACTCAGCGTACCTACCCTGCGGAAAGGCGAAGCGCCTATGCGCTACCTCAGCGTATTTTTGCGTTACAAAAATTACATCCTCTCCAATACCTGAATTCCCAACAACTCTAATCCCAACTTCAGAGTTCTAGCAGTCAAATCACACAGAATTAAGCGAGATGTTCGCTGCGGTTCCTCAGCCTCCAAAACCTGAACTCCCTGATTACGGTCATAAAACTGATTAAACTTTTTACTCAGTTCATACAAATACTCACATAAACGATTGGGCAGCAAATCTTGCTCTACACTACTAATAACTTCATCCAATTGAAGTAAATATTTTGCTAGAGCTAATTCTGTTTCATGCTCCAACAAAACAGCATTGTTTCCCAACTCTTTAAAGTTAATATCACCCTTGCGGCTAATTCCCTGAATCCGCGCATAAGCATACAGCATATATGGCGCAGTATTACCTTTGAAATCCAGCATTTTGTCATAGCTGAAAATGTAGTTACTGGTGCGGTTTTGGCTTAAGTCTGCATATTTAACTGCACTGATCCCAACTACTCTAGCAACTTCATTAATAAATTCTTCAGTTTCTTGGCGTTCTTCTTCTTGTAACCTAGTTTTTAGGTCAGCATGGGCACGAGCGATCGCTTCATCTAATAAATCCCGTAACCGCACAGTATCCCCAGAACGAGTTTTGAATTTCTTCCCATCTTCTCCTAACACCAACCCAAAGGGCACATGCACTAATTCCACATCATCGGGAATCCATCCAGCTTTGCGTGCTACTTGGAAAAATTGGGCAAAGTGGTTTCCTTGTCCAGCATCTGTTACATAAATTATCCGCTTTGCTTGATCCTGCTGAATCCGGTAGCGGAGGGATGCTAAATCTGTTGTGGCGTAGTTATAGCCACCATCTGATTTCTGCACAATTAAGGGTAAAGGTTCACCTTCTCTATTTGTAAACCCTTCCAGAAAAACGCATTTTGCGCCCTGGTTTTCTACCAGTAATCCAGATTTATCTAAATCTTCCACAACTTTTGGTAGTAATGGGTTGTAGAAAGATTCGCCCCGTTCAGTTAACTTGATATCCAGCAACTCATAAATTACTTGAAACTCCTGGCGTGATTGTTCGCACAGCAGTTTCCAAGCGTGAAGTGTATCCTCTGCACCTGCTTGTAATCTTACGACTTCTTGCCGTGCTGTTTCTTGAAAAGCTGCATCTGTATCAAAGCGTTGTTTGGCTTTGCGGTAAAAAGAGACTAAATCACCAATATCTAAAGCATTAGCGGTGGTAAGTGCGTCTGGGTAAACTTCCCGCAGATAGGCAATTAACATGCCAAATTGCGTACCCCAATCACCCACATGATTTAACCGCAAAACATCGTGTCCTTGAAATTCTAAAATCCGGGCGATGGAATCACCAATAATTGTAGAACGCAAGTGTCCGACGTGCATTTCTTTAGCAATATTCGGACTGGAAAAATCTACAATTTCCCGCTTGGGTGTTTTCGCGGCTGGAACTCCCAATCGGGGATCAGCTTGAATCTCGTTCAGTTGTGCTTCCAGGTAGGCCGTTTTCAGTTTCAGATTGATAAATCCTGGGCCAGCGATTTCTGGCGGTTCGCAGATTTCGGATACATCTAGTTTCAGGGCGATCGCACCTGCGATCGCTCTTGGTTGCTTTGCTAACTTTTTACTCAGGGATAAAGCCACATTCGCCTGATAATCACCAAATTTAGGATTGCTAGCAGAAACCAAAATTGGATCTATTCCAGCAAAATCAGCCCCAAAAGCCGCAACTATTGCCTGCTCAAGCTGAATTTTTAGTTTTTCTTGTGTAGCGTTCATATATAAATTTTATCTGGGAGAGAGAGAATGTAGCTCTGGAAAAGCTTGATTATTAACTTTAGCATTTCATTTTGAGCCACTCGATTTATGAGAAATGTTTTGTCCCTCTACTTAGCAATGCTGAAACTCACGACAAAATCACAGACACAAATTACGACACAATGTCGTTTACTTTTCTTTCTCAATAAGACACTCTATTTGTATATAAATTTCACCTATACAGATAAGCGTTAGCATGAAAGTACGCGAAGTTATGAAACGACTAAAAGCTGATGGTTGGTATCTTGCCAGAACTAAAGGTAGTCATTGACAGTTCAAACATCCAGATAAATCCAGTACTGTAACAGTGTCTGGTTAACCAAATGTAGATGTGCCAATTGGTACTCTTAAAAATATCTGGAGACAAGCTCAATTGGAGAAAGACTAATGCGTTATACAGTTGTGATTGAAAAGGGAGAAACTAGTTACGGCGCTTATATCTCTGATTTACCCGGTTGTGTAGCTGTGGGTGCAACCTTAGAAGAAGTCAAGCAGATGATTGCAGAAGCTATTGAATTTCATCTAGAAGGAATGCTAGAAGATGGTTTACCTATTCCTAAACCTACAAGCATCGCTCATGAGGTTGAAGTTGCAAACTACAGCAAAACATAATTATAGGAAACCACTAAATTAGCTCTAAACAATCCTTCTAGAATATGAAGTCTATGTAATGATGCGATCGCACCGCACTTTTAGCTTACAATTTCACACCGGATACACAGCAGCTATTTGGTGTTAATGGTGGTGCTACAGATTTTAAATAACAAACAGCATTAGTACCTTGTACTCCTGGTCGAACATAGGTATAAGCACTACACCTGCTATCATCAATACAAAACTTTTGGCAATCTGAAGCAAATGCTGAAGTCGGAAAAGATGTGTAATCGCTACCTGCTCTATCTCTACCAAATTCGGCAGTTACGGCATAACGTGGAATAGTGGTTGAGAATGGGCCTACTTGAGCTGTGGCAGGTTGAGCCAATGGTGTGAAGTTTACAATCGTACTAAAACCTAAAATTAGCAAAAGTACCAACCCAAAAAATATAATATTTCTTGGGAAAACAAAATTTTTCTTTGCATATTGCCAAGCTGTGACCATTTTGAATTTCATAAATCTCTCCTGGCTGCACAGTATTATTATCAGCTGTGTATAATACAGTTATTTGCTATAAAATACCAAAATTGTTAATAATTTTACATAATGAATTCACCGTGTAGCTGCAAGTCACACAGTGAATTAATGGCGTTTCTTAATTGAGTTATGAAAATGATTTTGCGTGATTTCAAAACTTTTGTAAAAACGTTGCATTACAACGTCTCTACACTTAGATTCATACATTTAATCAGCAACACCGAATTAATTAGGCAGAGGAGATGAAAGAATCGAATTGTATTGAACCTTCTCTGCTTCCACCCAAGCAAGGCACAACTGACGGAAACGATCGCCCCGCACCTCAAAATTCGGGTACTGGTCGAAACTCGCACAAGCCGGAGATAGCAACACCACAGGCGCTTCATACTCCTTAGCTAATTCCGCCGCTCTAGGAACTGCCCTTTCCATAGTTTCCACAATATGGTAAGAATAATACCCCACCTCTTGGAGGCGTTGGGCAAATGTGGGTGCAGCAGAGCCAATCAATAACACAGCAGCAGCTTTGGTTTGAATTTGTGCTAGCCAGCCAGTATCATCACCTACTTTAGCTTCTCCACCAGCAATTAAAATCGCTGGACTGTTAATGGATGCCAAACCAACTTCGGCAGCATCATAGTTAGTAGCTTTACTGTCGTTAATGAAATCAATACCTTCCCAAGTGCAGATATGCTCCAAACGATGAGCAACACCGGGGAATTCCCGAATTGCAAGTGCGATCGCATCACGATTAATTCCCGCTAATCGTGCCGTTGCTACTGCCATCAAGAGATTTTGCTGGTTATGTTCTCCCACCATCCGCAAAGTAGATACTTTCACAATCGGTTCTGGTACAGAGGTTGCAGTCAATTTTTCCATAACCCAGTCGTCCTCGATGTAAAAGCCTTTTTCGCTAATCAGGAAATCTTTTCCTTTGGCACTTGTCCAATAGGCATCAGGCCAAGCACTTAAACCTTGCTGTCTCAAGTAGCCATCATCGCCATTGAACACTTGCAATTCGGACTGACGCAACAGCTTGGCTTTGATATTGTAATAGTTCTCTAAAGTCTTATGGCGACTAAGATGATCCGGTGTAAAAGTCGTCCAAACACCGATACGTGGTGCAAGAGAACTCGAAGACTCTACTTGATAGCTGCTAATTTCCGCAATCACCCAATCGAGTGAGGACTTAGGAGTTAGGAGTGAAGAGTGAGGAGTTAAAAGTGAGGAATTATCAAATGTTCCCCCAGCTAAGAGCTCCCTGCTCCCTGCCCTTCTCCCCTTCCAAGATAGGGCAACATCACAAGCGGCGTAGCCAATATTACCGCAGGCGGGTGCATTTAAGCCTGCTGCTTGAAAAATGGCAGCAATCAAAGCTGTAGTAGTAGTTTTGCCGTTAGTACCAGTAATTCCTACCCAGGGTAGCGATCGCAAATTTCGCCAAGCGAGTTCCATTTCCCCAATGGTTTCAATACCTAATTGGCGTGCCTTGATTAATACGGGAATATCCCAAGGTACGCCAGGACTAACGACTATTAATTGGGGTAAATTAACACCATTCAATTCTAGGGATTGGCCTAGTTTCACAGTTATTTGCTCGGCAGCGAGTTCTTGTTGTTGTTGTAGGAGGGTTTCGGAGGTGTTGCTATCACTTAGCTCGACCTCCCAACCTTCCCGTTTCAACAATCTCGCCGCAGCAACACCGGACTTTCCCAATCCAATTACAGTAGCTCTGGACATAGATTGCAGCAGAGTGTCCCTGGTTAAGCACTCCCTATAGTAGCGTCTATTAGCAAAAATTACACAACTTTTTGTTGACTTACGCTACAGATTTTTGACGATCGCACCAAAGTCAGCTAAAACACGAGCATGATTGCGAACTAATCCAAGTAAGTGCAATCGATTACGTTTGACTTCTGGATCGGAGTCCATAACTAATACGCTATCTGGGCCATCAAAGAAGTTACTAACTGTCGGAGCAATTTTTCCTAGTGCTGCTACTAACAGTTGATAATTTCGTGTCTGCTGTGCTGCTGAAGAAAGCGGCACTGATTCGATTAAGGCATTATACAAAGCTGTCTCAGAAGGCTTTTGGAATAATTCTTGACGAACTACAGTTGTTGGTTCTAACTGTTTTGTATCCAAATCACCTTGAGCGGCTAATCGTGTGGAACGGTTAACGGTTTCGTAGATGTTATCTAAGGTACTGTCGTTGCGGATTTGTTGTAAGTATAAGGCGCGATCGCGTACATCCAACAAATCTTTTAACCCCCGTTCTGTGTATTCTGGGTCATTTTCTCCCAAAACTGCATTTACCAAGTCGTAATCAATCTTTTCTTCTTGTAGTAAGGTGCGGATGCGTTGTAAGAAAAACTCTTGTAACGCTGCGGTTAATGATGCCTGATCCTTATGATATTTCGCTGCAAAGTCTGTGGATATTTGCGCTAATAAATCATCTAAATTTATCGGCAAATTATAAAACCAAGTAATTTTAACTACAGCATTAGCCGCACGGCGCAAAGCGAAGGGATCAGAGGAACCGGAGGGAATTAAACCTAAACCAAAGATACTTACTAAAGTATCTAATCTATCTGCCAAACCGACAATTTGACCTGTGAGGGTTTCGGGAAAATTATCACCGGCTCCCGTTGGCAAATAATGTTGATAAATTGCCTTTGCTACTTCTCCATCTTCACCACTGGCTAAGGCATATTTTTCTCCCATAATGCCTTGCAATTCTGGGAATTCATACACCATTTGAGTAACCAAATCTGCTTTACATAATAAAGCAGCACGTTGGATTTTTTGGCTTTGATTTTCCGCTAATTCTAATTGGGTGCTTATTTGCTCGGCAATCTTAACTATTCTATCTACCTTGGCACGCACCGAACCCAATTCTTCTTGAAAAGTTACTTTTTCTAACTGTGGTAAAAAGTTTTCTAAAGGCTTAGTTAAATCAGCTTCGTAGAAAAATCTCCCATCAGCTAATCTGGCACGAATTACCCTTTCATTCCCGACGGCAACAATATCTGATTTTTTGGGATCAGCGTTAGAAATAGTGATGAAGTTGGGCAATAATTCTTGCTGAGAACTATCTGGTTTGAATACAGGAAAATAACGCTGATGAGTAACCATAACTTCAGTAATTACCTCAGTTGGTAATTCCAAAAATTCTGGTTCAAATTTACCGACAACTGCGGAAGGATATTCTACAAGATTGGTTACTTCCTCTAACAAATCGGGGTAAATTACCGTATACCCGCCTAAATTTTCTGCTACTGTTATTACTTGCTCTTTGATAATATTTGCCCGTTCTTCTGGGTCAACGGTCACATAAGCAGACTTGAGGGCGGTAAGATAATCAGTAGCTTGGGCAATTGTCACAGGATCAGGATGTAAGACCCGATGACCTTGAGAAATGCGATCGCTCTGAATCGTTTTAGAACCATTCACTAATTCTAGAGGTAGCACCGTCTCATCTAACAAAGCCACTAGCCAACGAATTGGTCGGGAAAACCTCGCATCTCCATTTCCCCAACGCATTAACCGCTTACCTTCTAAACCCCAAATCCACTGGGGAATAAGTTCTGTCAAAATTTCCGCCACAGGACGACCCGGAATTCGTTTTTGCACAAAGACAAATTCTCCTTTGTCAGTGGGGCGGAGAAACAGCGCGTCCATTTCCACGCCTTGCTTTTTGGCAAAGCCGATAGCAGCAGCAGTAGGCTGACCATCTTTAAAGGCAGCTTGGGCGGGGGGCCCTTTAATTTCTTCTTCTCGGTCTGCTTGCTGGGATGGTAGACCTTTAATCACTACCGCCAGACGCCGGGGAGTACCGTACACCTGGACACTTTCACCCTTGAGGCTGTTTGCTTCCAAGCTTTGGGGAATGCGCTCCTGCCATTGCACTAAAGCATCACTGAGAAAACTTGCAGGTAGTTCTTCTGTACCAACTTCTAATAGAAACGCAGGCATATAACACTGTTTTCAACTTTGCGTAGCTCAACTTTATCAGTTATTCTCAAGCGATCGCTCGTGATTTTTAGGTAATTAGTACCGCCAAGCGGAAGTCAAAAGTTAATCTTGAGCCAATGAAAAACATTTTCATTAAAATTGCCGCGATCGCAGCAACTAGTGCTGCTTTTAGTGTTGCGTAAGCGTAGCCCGCCGCAGGCATCGCTGCTGCAAACAATCCAGCCCAAGCTATTGATTTAAACTTTAGCTGGCAAGGTGATGCTGGTTATTCAGCAATAGGTTCATTTAGCTACGACGAAACTACAGCACCTACAATTATTTCAGAAAGTGGTAGTGGAGCAACTAACTTTTTACAATCCTTGAATGTCTCCTTCTTAGACCCATCTAATAATCCTTTGGGAACTTATAACACCGTTAGTGGTAGGGTGTCACAATCTGATTTCTTCGCTTTCAACTTTGATACTTCCACTCAGACATTGTTTGGCCCCCTTGATATAGCAGGAGGAACGGGTGTAATTGGAGAATACTTCTTCTAGGGAACGGTTGGCGACTCTTTGTTCTTACATCAGGATGTCGATAAACAGCAAACGTCAATAACACTAGCTCAAAATTCTGGCTCTATTCAGGTATCCAAAGTCCCCGAACCTGCTTCTATGTTGAGTTTAGTGGCATTTGCTACCTTGGGTGTAGGTTCATCTTTGAAGAAAAAGCAAGCCTGACTAGAAATTAAGGCTTTCTAGTCAGGCTTGCCAAATTTACTGAATCTCTATTCTAGCCCTACTAGTTCAGTGAAGTGGCAGGGCTATCATTAAAACTGATTAATTATCATCAACACTATGTGCCAGTTTAAAGGGCGGAATGCGGGTTATATGCACGACCTTGAATATGATGGTAGAATCCCCCAAGTTGTAAATTTAGGTATTAGTTCAGAAACAACCAAGACAAATATTGTCATAAATAACCACAAACTAAAAACTATGTCTTAAAGAGGATGTTTTAAAAGGGTATTTTATTCTCATCCTGAACACAGTGAAGCATTTCAGTACATAACTGAAAGCTGATGTTTTCGTAGTAGTTCATCCAAGTCAGAATCAGAAAATTATACCTTCCGGAATTTTTAAAACGACCTCTAAAAACTTAAGGTATTTACACAAGGTAATATCTTAATTTTTAAGTGTTTTATGCAGTATAAAAATTATTTTTTAAAAACTACTAAAAAGTTCATCAACAATGTTTAACGCAGTGTTAATGAAGCAATTTTACAAATTGAAATAAATAATAAAAGTAGCAGCATATACTGACTATTAAGGAATAAATCCGATTATATCCGACTGTCTTTACAAAATTCACAAATAGCTCATGCACATTCTGATTTATTCCTATAACTATCATCCAGAGCCGATTGGTATTGCTCCGTTAATGACTGAATTAGCAGAAGGATTAGTAAAGCGAGGTCACCAAGTGCGGGTGATTACGGGAATGCCCAACTATCCTCAGCGCGAAATTTACGATGAGTATCAGGGTAAGTGGTACGTTACTGAACAAATAAATGGCGTCACCATTCAACGAAGTTACTTGCGAATTAAGTCTAAACCTAACCTTATAGATCGGCTATTATTAGAGTTGAGCTTTGTTTTCACGAGCTTACCCCAAGCCTTGAAAGGTGGACGCCCCAATGTGATTATCTTAACAGTTCCACCTCTTTTCGGTACTTTACCAGTAACAATATTTGGCTGGTTATACGACTGCCCAGTAGTTCTGAACGTGCAAGATATTCTACCAGAAGCTGCGGTACGTATCGGTCTATTGAAAAACAAGTGGATGATCCGAACTCTTACAGCCTTAGAGAAATTTGCATATCGGTCTGCACACACTATTAGCGTAATTGCCGATGGGTTTCGTGAGAATTTAGTGAATAAGGGAGTACCTGTTAATAAAATCGTTTGTATTCCCAACTGGGTGAATGTAAATTTCATCTGCCCCTTACCAAAACAGAACAACACCTGGATATCTAGCCATCAACTTGATGGAAAATTTGTAGTACTTTATTCGGGCAACATTGCTCTAACGCAAGGTTTAGAAACAGTAATAGAAGCAGCAGTTTGCTTGCGTCATATTAAGGAGATTATCTTTGTCATTGTTGGCGAATCAATAGCATTGCAAAGGTTGCAGAAATATTGTCTTTTAAATGGAGCAGATAATGTTTTGCTGTTACCGTTGCAGCCGCGAGAAAAACTACCCGAAATGCTAGCAGCATCTGATGTCGGCTTGATTGTGCAAAAACGCAATGTGATTTCGTTCAATATGCCTTCAAAAATACCACTACTGTTGGCGAGTGGTCGCCCAATTGTGGGTTCAGTTCCTGCTAGTGGTACTGCTGCAAAAGCAATCAAACTTAGTGGTGGTGGGATAATTGTTGAGCCAGAATCACCCGATGCAATGGCTGCTGCGGTTCATGATTTATATACTAATCCTACTTTAGGGACGAATCTAGGTAACGCAGGAAGACAGTTTGCCGAAGAAAACTATTCCTTGGAGCAAGCACTTAATCGATATGAAGGGCTACTTTCTCATATTGTTGCTAACCGAAAGTCAACTCTAGGTATCTTGCCGAAATTAAATTCCAAGAAATCAGTTGTAGATGGTTGATATGGCTGGATACTGAAGATTTTTTCCCAAAATGAGATGCTTTCTTAATTAGCGAACATTATTAAGCGCCTGGGAAGACAAAACCGTAATTAGGAAAAATTAAATCACCCATTCGGGTGAGTTGAAAATCAACCGATTGGGTGACCTAAATGTAGGAAGTTGAGACTGCTCAAAAATAGGAATCTAGAAAACACTGGTTAAATTGCACGTCGTTCTTGATGAGGATAACTCGATGAAACTTGCAACCTTGCTTAATAAAGCTGAATTAACAGCGTAGGCGTAGCCGTAGTACTAAATCGAAGCAAGCTACGCGCAGCGTGTCGCAGACAAGCCTCTCCAAGAGTTGGCATTGCTCCATACTTTTCTCTTCCCTAAGATCACTATTCACTACTACTTAAGAGCGATAAACTCATCTGTAACTTATATTCATCTCATCTTTTATGTGGTTATAATGCAAGCAAGCACTTGCAAACGCTCATGAAAAACTTAGCATCAAGGACGGCACAAACTCATGCACGCTTGATCAAAGCAGCAACTCAGGTGTTTGCAACAGCAGGTTTAACTGGAGCGACAACGCGAGAAATTGCTCGTATTGCTGCGGTCAATGAGGTAACTTTATTTCGTCATTTCCAGACCAAAGAGCAACTACTAGCTGCTGTGATTACCGAAGCGATCGCTTTACAGGCAGAAGCTTTAGCCTATCACGACGACTGGACTCAAGACCTATATATTGACCTCAAGAATTATGCAAAGCTTTGCAACCAGATGATAGAGGAGCATGAAGACCTGATTCGGACATTTATTGGGGAAGCGAAGCGACATCCCCAAGCCGCTCGTCTGATTTTATATGAGGCTGATAAATCGCTGCGCGAACAGCTAGTTGTGTACTTGCAAAAGAATCAAGAGAAGGGCACGGTGTCCTCAAATATAGATTTAAAAGCATCTGTGGATAGTTTCACGGGTATGTTGCTTCACGGTATCCTGCGTTTTAGCGATATCCCCACCGCACTAGAGTACAGTCGTGAATGCTACGTGGAAACTTGTGTGAATTTATTTGTGCGCGGTATTAGCACTTTGCCGTTGCAGGACGCAAGAGGTTCAGTTGATTCTTCTGCAACAAGATGAATCCTGTTTTCTCTTTCAGCTAACGTTCTGGGTTTTTACTACCTAAAAAAAGTTTTATAAATTACACTTTTAAAATGATTTGAGTTAAGTAATTTACAAAATAACCATAACATGGTAAAGAACATTTATTTTAGGTGCTAGACAACGTGAGCGATCGCCCAAATATCCAAATATACATTTGTCACCAAAATCAAAAAAGGGTTAAAAAACTATTCAAATAATGCTTTTTTAACGAAGAGTAGATTGCCCAAGTCTAAATTCACAAGACGAGAAACCAAATATGTCCCATTCTGAGTTCCCTGATTCTCCCCTACCCATTGAAACAGAACAGCCTACTGTTAATGATTCTAGTCAAGAGTCGCAACCATTGCCAGAGCGATCGCCTAAGCCACCTCAAAAGCGGCGTTGGCCCCTGCTGTTGGGAATCGTCCTATTAATCGCAGGTGTTGGTTTTGGTTGGCGTTGGTGGCAAACTAGGAATGCTAGCAATGCACCACCGGGCGGGCCTGCTGCTGGTCAACCTATGGCAATTCCCGTCAAGCTAGCAACTGTGCAAACTGAAACTGTGCAGGATAGTTCGGACTTTATTGGCTTCTTAGAGGCTCCACGTTCGGTAATCATCAAGCCACAGGTTGAAGGACGAGTAACGCAGATTTTTATCCAAGAGGGCAACCGTGTTCAACAAGGGCAAGTTATTATTAGTTTGCAAAGTGATGATGTCCGAGCTCAATTATCACAAGCAAAAGCCGGATTAGAACAAGCCCAAGCAAAGCTTGCTGAACTCCAAGCAGGTACGCGACGAGAAGAAGTTGCCCAAGCTAGAGCGCAGTTAGCCCAAGCCCAAGCTCGATTTAGAGACGCCCAATCGGGATCGCAACCAGAAGAAATTGCTCAAGCTGAGGCTCAAATTCAGTCAGCTAAATCTGATGTAGAACTAGCACAGTCACGAGCCAAGCGATACTCACAATTGAGAAAAGAGGGTGCTGTTTCCCAAGATACGTTAGAAGGATATGTCAAAGAACAGCAAAGTGCTGAAGCTGCCCTTGTCGTAGCTCAGAAACGCCTAGACCAACTCCGCCAAAGCAGAAATTCTAGTATCAATGAGCTAGCTGGTGCCCTGGAACAACAGAAACAAAACTTAAGGCAACTAGAAAATGGTTCCCGCCCAGAAGAAATTGCCCAAGCGCGATCGCAAGTAAGTCAAGCAGCAGCCCAAGTGCAAGCTGCCCAAGTCCAAGTACAATACACAAAAGTCCTTGCACCTTTCACTGGCATTGTTGATGATATTCCAACAAAGGTAGGAGATTATGTGGAAAAAGCAGATCAACTCACCACACTGACTAGAAACGACTTTTTAGAACTGAATTTTAACGTTCCACAAGAAGATGCTAAAAAGCTGCGCTTGGGATTACCAGTGCAAATACTCAACGCCCAAGGCAAACCCACAGCAAGGGGTAAGGTGAATTTCATCTCTCCAAATGCCACTTCAGATTCGCAAACAGTTTTGGTAAAAGCCAACTTTGGTAATTCTAGAAGTCAACTGATCAATCGCCAGTCAGTCCAAACCAAAGTGATTTGGAACCAACGTCCAGGAATTTTAATTCCAGTTACAGCAGTATCTCGCCTGGGTGGAGAGACTTTTGTGTTTGTAGCTGAAGCGCCAGCAGAAAAGAAAGCTGAAGCGCCAGCAGAAAAACAAGCTGAAGCGCCAGCAGAAAAGAAAGCTGGAGCACCTAAACTCGTAGCTCAACAAAAACCTGTGAAATTGGGAGTTATTGAGGGGAATAATTATCAAGTTATCGAAGGATTAAAAGCTGGGGACAAAATTGTTGTTTCCGGTATTCTTAACCTAACTAATGGCGCTCCCATTACCCCTGCACCGGAAGAAGTGGGTAGTCGGAAGCTTTAGTTGAAGATGGGAGATGAGGGAGTAGGGGGGCAGAGGAAGCAGGGGGAGAAAAAATAACTAATGCCCCATGCCCTATGCCCACTTGCCCTATGCCCAATGCCTAATTTTTTAAAGTATGTTTGTTGACTTCTTTATTAAGCAGTCAATCTTTGCGTCGGTCTGTGCCATTATTATCTTTTTAATAGGATTAATCAGTATTGCAACACTACCGATCGCCAGGTTCCCAGAAATTAGTCCTACCCAAATCACTGTCACTTCCAACTACATTTCTGCGATTTCGAGTTTTTTGGCTTTGACTCTGACACCTTTTTTGTGTGGGGTGTTACTGCGTCAAGGACAAAAACTTCAAAGGACCTTGATAATCGCGCTACTATTGCTACTGGCAATGGTGACCCTTTGACAACTGTGGTGGACACTAACGGACTATTTAGATTTTTCGACCAATAAAACAACCGCAGAGGCGCAGAGGACACAGAGAAAAGTACTTTATTTCAATAATCTTAGACCACTGAGGGTAACTAACACTGTAGAGCCTTCATGCCCAATGACGCCGATAGGTAGGTTAATATTTCCTAGAAAGTTGCTCACCAAAAGCAACATAATGAAACCCAACGCTACGAATATATTCTGTTTTACTATGGCTTGCGATCGCCTGCCCAAATGCATCGCTACAGCAATTTTTTCTAACCTGTCTGCCATCAGTACTATATCTGCGGTTTCCAATGCCACATCACTACCAGATACTCCCATCGCTATACCTACAGATGCTTGCGCTAGAGCTGGTGCATCATTAATTCCATCACCCACCATTGCAACTGTTTGATATTCTTGCTGTAGACGGCGGATAATATCCAGCTTATCTTCTGGTAAAAGTTGAGCATATACCCGATCAATTCCTACTGCTTTGGCGACACTATGAGCAGTTTCCTGATTATCCCCAGTTAACATGACAATTTGTTCAACTCCCAGTTTCTTTAACCGGGTAATGGTTGCGGCTGCTTGCGATCTTACTTCATCTGCGATCGCAATTACACCCATCACCTCGCCTCCCCTCTCGAAGAACGGGGTGGGGTTCTTCGCTACCCAAACCACAGTTTTACCTTGTTGCTCTAAAGATTGAGCTATTTCTTGCAATTTTTCAGGTAAATTTTTTACATACTTTTGCACAAAAACGGCATTCCCCACAATTACCTGTTGTTCTTGAGCAATTCCCACAATCCCTTGTCCAGGTACGGCTTGCACTTGGATTGCACCAACCGAATCCAAATCACCAGCCGCCTGCACAATTGCCTTACCAATGGGATGTTCTGAATAAGATTCCACACTAGCGGCGGCTTTTAATACATCTTGTTGGGTGTATTCACTAACTGAAATTACCTGAAATACCTGCACCTGTCCTGTTGTTAGAGTACCAGTTTTATCAAATGCGATCGCCCGGACTTTGCCAATTTTCTCCAACTGCGCCCCATTTTTAAACAAAATCCCTTGTCTTGCACCATTGGCGATTCCCGAAAGCAGCGTGGGCATAATTGCAGCCATCAGCGCACAGGGAGAAGCCACCACTAGGAAAGTAAGAGCGCGATAAATCGTCGTTTCCCAATCCCAACCCCAGAGAAATGGCGGCAAAATTGCCAGTAATATCCCGGCTACTACAATGACTTTGGCATATCCTTTCTCAAAGCGCTCGATAAACTCTTGCGAAGGAGGTGCTTGAGTCTTTGCCTGTTCTACCAAGCGAATCACACGCACAATCAAACTACTTTGGGCTGGTTTGTGTACCTTAATCTGCAATGCACCATAGCCGTTGAGGGTGCCGGCAAATACTTCTTCGCCCACTGTTTTCTCTACAGGTAAAGACTCACCTGTAATTGCAGCTTGATTGAGGGTGCTGTAACCAGATAAAATTATCCCATCAGTAGGAATTAGCTCTCCGGGTTTGACAACAATTTCATCACCGACTTTTAGCTGAGTGATAGAAATTTCCTCTTCCTTTCCCTGAAGCAAAACCCATGCTGTATCTGGTGTCAAACTCATCAAACTCCTGATACTGCGATCAGTTCGCTGCATGGCATAGCCTTCTAGTGCGCCACTGATGGCAAAGATGAGAATCAAAATTGCCCCATCAATAATTAAATGATATTCTCTTCGCCATAAGCCGAGACTAGCAGCACCAATCGCCGCCACAATCATCAGCAAATCTACATCGAGTTCTTTTTCTTTGAAGAGAGTAGTCAATCCTTCCCGCGCACTTTCGTAACCACCAATTAAATAAGCAGCAGGTAGCAGCAGGAATGCTAATCCTAAAGCGCCGAGATGTAAGGCAAACCATCCGAGAAATAACAGTAAGCCACACAAAAGGGCTGCTACGGTATCTGCGTGTTCTCTGGTGAATTGGCCCAAACGTTGGGGGTAGAGCATGAGAGGTGAATTAACAGGGACTCTCTTAGGCTAAACCTTGACATTAATGTTAATGTCAAGGTTTATAATGATTTTGAAACGCTCCAGGGGCACTGAGGGAAGCGCAGAGGTACGCAAAGTTAAATCTTTATCTGTGTTCTTGAAGCATTTTTCAAAAGCGGGATGTGGCTAAATGGAACGATTTAACTGTTACCTTTAAAATTGCACTAATAGGAAAATATCTATGCTAAAGCGAATATATATTGATAACTTTCGTGGCTTGGTAAATTTCGAGATGAATTTTGACTCGATTAACCTGTTTCTTGGTGGTAATGGAGCAGGTAAATCAACTGTTTTTGAAGTTTTACGAAAAATTCAAATTTTTATAAGTGGTGACGAAAAAGTAGAAGGAATTTTTAAATCTGCTGACTGTACTCGCTGGCAGACTTTACAAATTCAGCGTTTTGAGCTAGAAATTGCTGGAAATGGTGGTAGTTATAAATATGAATTTGCTATTAAACATAATCAAGATAAAAGTCATGTTGAATATGAGCGTCTCTGGTTTAATAACCAAGCTTTACTGAAGTCTGAGGGGGGCGAAGTTAAACTTTTTAGAGATGATTATGAAGAGGTTGCAAAAGCTACATTCCCTTCACCATTAGGATCTTTCCTATGGTTATTTACGGTAAATAGTGACAGTAGAAAGTTGGACTGGTTCACAAAACGTATGCAGCGATTCATTATTGTACAAATTATTCCTAGTCTTATGCTTGATGGTAGTGAAAAGGAAGAAATTCATCTAACTTCGAGAATGGAAAATTTTGTTTCTTGGTATCGCTACATTTCCCAAGATCAGGGTAAAGTTGCTGAACTTATCAACGTTTTAAAAGATATATTAGATGGTTTTTTAAGTTTTAAATTTGAACAGTTCAGTGAAAATTATAGAACTCTAAAATTAAGATTTTCGACAGAAAAAGATAGAACAAAAATTATTGATTATCGTTTTAGTGAATTATCCGATGGTCAAAAAGTGGTAATTGCCCTGTACACCATTCTCTATTGTACTGAATCTGAAGATTATACACTTTGCATTGATGAGCCAGAAAGTTTTTTAGCTCTGCCGGAAATTCAACCTTGGCTAATTCAACTTTATGATTTCTGTATTGACGGAAAAATACAAGCCTTACTAATTTCGCATCATCCTGTATTAATTAATTATCTTTTAGCTTCACCTATAGGTTATTGGTTTGAGCGTCAAAGTAATGCACCTGTACGAGTAAAACCAATTAGTAATCAAGAAGCTGAAAATTCAGGATTACCAATTTCAGAACTGATTGCACGGGGCTGGCTGTATGACCCAGAATAGAGTACAGATAGTAATTTTGTGTGAGGATCTACAACAGCAAGTTTTTGCATATCATTTTTTGAAAAAGCGAGGCTTTAATATAAATCCAAAAAACATCACAATTAGGACTTCTCCAAAAGGTAAAGGTGCAGGAGAGCAGTTTGTTATAAAGCATTATGCAGCAGAGGTTAAAGAATACCGGAGAAAAAACTATCGTTCAGGAATGCTAGTAGTGTTGATTGATGCAGATACTGCGACAGTAAAGGCAACACTGAAAGAATTAGATAATGCACTGATAGAAAATTCACAGGAACTTCGTCACCCTGATGAGAAAATAGCAATCTTCGTGCCCAAAAGAAATATTGAAACTTGGATACATTATTTACAAACAGGAGAAGTTGTTGAAGAAGAAGGAGAAAAATCCAAATATCCAAAATTCCCTAAAAGTGAGGCAATTTGTAAACCCGGTGTTGAACAATTAGCAAACCAGTGTTCTCAAGGGAGTTTAGATGAAAATGCACCGCCATCTCTTCAGGCGGCTTGTGAAGAATTACAAAGAATTTTGCCATTATTGGAGTAAATCATGAACGCTGGTTGTTTAACTATTAAAGAACTCACTGATGCAGTAGGCGGCGGTTTAACTCCGCGCATGGTAAGGCATTATCATCAATTGGGACTGTTACCGCAACCAGTGCGATCGCCTAGCAATTACCGTCTCTACACCAAAAAAGATGTCCTTCGCTTGCAACGGATTGTAGCACTCAAGCAGCAAGGGTTTCAGCTAAATCATATCCGCAATATTTTGGAGGTGGAACCAGAAGTTGACACAACTGTTAACTTGATGGGACAACTCCAGCAGCAATATCGGGCAGTGATGCAACAAATTTCTCAACTGCGACAAACTGCATCAGCATTAGAAGGATTATTGGGGCGCGATCGCCATTGTCAAATTATGCAGGCGGAAGTTTTGGCGCAACTCAAGTTACTTGATGTCGAAACTCAAGCTGGATTGGGGGGATTGGAAAATCTCTGGAGTGGTTTGGATGCAGAAATTCATACGCACTCGGAAGCTTTTTCAGAATCACTACAACGCTTACTACCTGATTTATCTCACCGTTCGGAAATTGAGCAGCACTTAATTTCTCAGTTGGTTTTAGCTTGTGGCGATGTGAGTTTAGTGTCCTTTATTAAATTGAGTCCAGGTGCGATCGCAGCTAGTCGAAAAGCTTTATCTTCAAGGTGTCAAATTGTTGTCGATACCCAAACGGTTGCTGCTGCTTTAGATCAAACTCGATTGTTTCACTTGGGATGCCACATTGAAACCTTGATTGATAATCCCCATATTACCACCGCCACGGAGGCAGAAGTTGCTTTTTGGCAACATCGAGAATGGCGAGAAAAATTGCAGCAAGTAAGTAAGGGTTGTATCCTGGTAGTTGGTTATGCTCCCTCAGTACTTGTAGAAGTTTGTGAGGCGATGTCTACGACAGGTTACACCTGCGCCAACCAGAAAATTCAGCCTGCATTAGTAATTGGAATGCCTATTGGCTTTAGCCATGCTCCCGCAGCCAAGCGACAACTGATGCAACAACAAATACCTTTTATTACAGTTGCAGGCACTTTGGGAGGTGGCGCTTTAGCTGCTACTGCTCTGAATGCCTTGGTGGAATCATTAATTGATAAACCAGATTGTCATTGTTATCTCAATCAAAGTAATTCATAGTATAAATTATCAATTTTTAGTAGCTCTAATCTTGCTGTTTTTGATAAAGAACATAAGATTTATTACGGTAAGCAACTGGCAGATCTAGCTGATGTTGAATGCGAGTTACTAAATACGAAGCGTGATATTTTATGATTAGTGCCTTAGCCTGGTCAGTTGTCAAATTATTGTAGCCGTCTGTAAGTAGTTTTTCATTAAATTTAGTTAATGGATCAACCCCGTTAAAGTTACCACTCAAGTCGCGCATACGTGAAAACCATTCTAATGTCCCAGTTTTAGTCTGAGCCATGAGCTTATATTTAGCAATGGTTGGACGCTCTGTCAGCCAGATGAAGTTAGCAAATTCAACCGGTGGAGATATGAATATGGCATTTTTTTGGGTATTTTTTCGCACCCAAGCAGCCATATCTTTCCACTGCGGATCTACCTCCTGCACTTCGTTAGGGAAATTAAGTGTGGACTGAAAATCTTTCTGAAAGTTATGGAATCCTTTGACAATGCTTATACTCAGCACCAGACTACATAGAAATAACAATACTTTTTGTTGTTTTCTAATTGTGAAGATTTGATCCAAAGCACAGACAAACAAAAAGCAGGCGTTGAGGTGCAACATTACGTCACCTACGCGGAAAAGGTAATATTGTAGCAACCTTCCTTGAGAGTCGAATGGAGCAATGACTACTCCTAGTACATAGGGGATTAGACTGATCAGCGTGAACTCAAATAGTCCTATACGAGCTTCGTACTGTTCAAACTGTTGAGATAGCTCTTTAGTTGGACGATTGAACCAAAGGACGCCAGCACTGCTCACAAGCATTACAAGAAAAAATATAGGAGTTATCCACCAATGTGCAGGCCATGATAAGGGGTTCAAATGGTGGGGCATCCTGAGAAAGACATATATATAAGAAATCGATATGGGGCTTGTAGGGGTTGGACTGGACAACTCTTCGATTATCGCTTTTAGACCAAATACACTTGTTATCAGGTATAACGGAACAATAAACCCCAATTCTCGCATACTAGGAAAACGGGTTTTTCGTCTTAAAATCACCCACCCTAGTACAAACAGACTTGTATAACCGCCTACCAAAACATGGAATGAAGTTCCTAGCCCTAACAGAAAAGCCGTCAGGCGATAACGTTTCCTTAGCATGAACCCTATGGCCAACAAGACCATAGCATAAGCAAATATTTTTGTTTCTAGCGCTCCTATGATCCTTTCCTCAGCAGCAACACCTTGATTTCCTGAAAGGAACATTGCAACCGCCAACATCAGCAATAACAAATTCAATCCTAGTTTTCGACCTATGAGTACTAGTCCCCAAGCTATCAAGCTGTAGCAAAATAACCGTCCTATTATCGAACTAGCCAGAAAACCCAATTTTCCTATGATCCAGCCAAATAAAGTTTGGAACAACACTCGATAAACAGGTGGTTGGTTAACAGACCAATCTCCTGGAACCCAGCTATGATCGGCGAACTGTCTTGCTAAAGGTAGAGCGTCAATATCATTTCTTGCCATGATATCAAACAACAAATCCTTGAGACAGATTAATACCAAGACTGCGATGATTTCTAATACTAGGCGAGCCGAATCTGCCAAAGCTGCTTTTTTGTGTAGATTCTGTTGACTCATCTCTGGCAATTTAAACATCTTAAAAAGACCTAAATTGTATAATTATTACACTATTTAATTAAAGTTAAGTAAAGCTTAAACTAGTGAACAGTCAATAGTTATCAAGCGTATAGTAGGGTAGTTTAAAACAGTTATCAGTTAATTGTTTGCTGATATAGTAGGGTACTTAAGCCCAATTATCTTAACTAATAACTATTGAATTTGATACCAAACAACATATTTAATCTATTTATAGCGATATCTCGTTTCAATGGATACTGCGTAGGGACACGGCAATGCCAAGTCTTTATAAGTATGTGTGTTCATTGGTGATTAATTATTTTTTCTGTACCTTACTCATGCGGGAACCGCTATATACTATCTTTATTATTTATTTAGCTAATTTTTCAAGCATGACTATCATTCAGTAATACATAATTAATGTATACAAAATAACATACGAGCACAAAATTTAGTTAAGTAAATTTTGTCCAGCAAAGTAAAAAGAGTTAAAGTCAGACTAGGTATATAGTGACACAAATATTTACAATAACTGATAAGAAATATAACAGGGATGTATAATTAGCGCGTCTCCTGCATAATCCATAAAAAGATAATGATTAAGGCTGGCAGGCTTTCTATTTTTTACTTTAATAAGAGGCATATGTGGCAACAAGAAAAAAAAGATATTTCGATAGTCAGACTGGTATTATGGCTTACCTTAGCTACCACCCCTATGGCAGCAAGTTTACTGGTGTCAGAACCTATTCTGGC
Source organism: uncultured Nostoc sp. (assembly GCF_964245445.1). Taxonomy (GTDB): domain Bacteria; phylum Cyanobacteriota; class Cyanobacteriia; order Cyanobacteriales; family Nostocaceae; genus Nostoc. The sequence continues at coordinate 2,262 of NZ_CAXTNE010000029.1, read as the reverse complement.
ACAATCTAAACCTGAAGCCCCCTCTTTTACACTGCCGCAAACAGTGCAGAATGGGGCGACAGTGGGGATTGATGGTTCAAGTAGCTTAGGTGCAATCAACCAAAGCCTGAAAGAAAATTTTGAAAAACAGTTTTCTGGCGCAAAAGTTGAAGTTGCTGCTAACGGCACTGATACGGCACTGAAAGAATTGCTGGATGGCAAAATCGACATAGCAGCAATGGGGCGTGGGTTGACGCCAGCAGAAAAAGCCCAAGGACTAGAGCAAGTTCGCTTACGCCGTGAGAAGATTGCGATCGTGGTTGGTGCAGATAATCCTTTCAAAGGAAACTTGACTAGTAAGCAATTCGCCCGGATTTTCCGGGGACAAATTACAAATTGGTCACAAGTAGGAGGCCCTCCAGGGAAGATTCGGTTAATCGATCACCCTAACACGAGTGAAACTCGCAATACTTTTCGGACTTATCCAGCCTTCAAGACTGCTGAATTTGCTACAGGCCCCAATGCTACCCAACTAACTGAGGATAATACCGCAGAAATCATTAAACAACTGGGCAAAGACGGCATCAGCTATGTATTAGCTAATGACGTATCAAAATTGAAAGGTGTGCGAGTTCTGCAATTACATCAAGCCTTACCAGATGATCAGAAATATCCTTTTTCGCAACCTTTAGTTTACGTTTACAAAAAAAATCCGAGTTTAAGCACAGTAGATTTTCTTGGCTTTACCCTTGCGCCCCCAGGACAGAAGGCTATAGAACAAGGTAGAACTGCCGAAGCAGAGGCGATCGCAACCAACGTATTACAACCTGTCACGGCTTCCTCTGGTGTCCAGACGACACCTGCTGCTACGGCTTCCCCTAGTACAACTACTTCTGCATTTGCCGAACAGCCATTTGTGGCTCCTGCTACTGCACAACCCAGTCCAATTATCAATAGAGAAACACCATTTTGGTTGCTCCTACCTTTGTTATTTACTCCTGTAGCTGGAGCGTTCCTATGGTGGGTTTTGGGAAAACGCCCATTGTCTACTGAGAAAATAGACAACTTACCAGAATCAGATCCTCGTCCACCCAGCACAGAAGATGGAGAAATGGCAGTCCTCAACGCCAGCACATCTCCCTCCATTAACAAAGCTATGCTTGAGGAGCAGCCAGTGCCGCACTTGCAAGAGCAAGAAAGCCCTGAGCGCATTCCTTTCAACATCTATGCTCAAACAGAATCTGACCTGACCCAGAATGCTACTCAAGGGACATCAAATTTAGTACGAGAGGGAACTAATGGCACCTCTAATTCCTCTGAAGACACAACATCAGGCGTAGTTAATGGCTCAGAAAATAACAACTTGGGAGCAGCAGCTTTAACTAATGGTGCGGCTCTAGCAACTGGTCTCGGGGCGGCTAGCTGGTCTGCCTTTAACAACAAAGAAACAGAAGCAGATGCAATCGATGAGACAGGAAGCCAGGGTAATTATACTGAGATTAACAATCCTGAGTCTGATTCTGAGGAAATTACCTGGGATTCTGATGAAATTGAATGGGACATAGAAGCTCCAGCAGCTGTAGTAAATACTTCATATCCTCATCTGCTTAATATTCCAGAAGAGGTATCTGATGTGGAACTGCCTTTATCTGAAGAGACAGCACCACTTCTAGAATTACCAGATGTGCCAGAAGTAACATCTGATTTTGGATATTGGGACACAGAAATTAATGAAGATCAAATAGATGAACAACTTCAGGCAGAATTGAACTGGCTAGAGAGTATTACCTCAACTGAAGATACAGACTCAGTAGATGAATTGCCCTCACCAGAATCTGAGGAAGTGACAGCCAATGTAGAACCATCAACGGCACAAACATCCTTCCTGCTCGATTTGCCAGAATTATCAGAAGAAGATGTATTCAATGTGATAGCGGACGCTGCTGAACCCACTGTCAATTTGCCAGAGGAAGAATCTCAAGCAGAGCCTATTGTTGAAAAAGGTATTGCTGAAACTGACTCCACAGATTTGGCAGGTGCTGCGGCTTTAGCAGGCGTAGGAATTGCAGGCTGGACTACTATTTCTGGATCAGATGCCCAAAGAAAAACTGATACTACGGTTGACAATGTGCCAATTGCGGCCGAAACAGCTCTTGATTTGATAGATGTAGAAGAAGAGAGCAGTATTTTGCTCACACCGCATACTTCTACATCGGTTCATGTTTCTTGGGAGATATCCGAAGTCAAAAAGGCAGCGCTGCACCAACAGGGTGGCTCTCAATT
>NZ_CAXTNE010000028.1:0-44716 GCF_964245445.1 uncultured Nostoc sp. | reverse complement strand
AATAAATATTTAACATTAAGCATAAATAAATTTGTTTGCTCTCAAACCTTCTATTGCTGGGAAATTACAGCATCTTCTCCCCTGCCCCCTGCCCCTCTGCCTCATCCCCCAGGAGCCTCACTAGCTGAAAATTGAGGCAATTGGGCGAGGGATAGGTCTTCAACCTCTGGTAGCTTTTCTAGAGAGAGAGGAGTGGATTGGGTAGCACCAGATAAACGTTTTAAAAGGCTAGGTCTGGGGTCATGCAACAGGTAAATAATGCGATCGCCAATTTCCCATTCTTGGTTAGCTGGTATTACCTGTAAGCGTTCTTCTCGTTCTAACAATAGCGGTATCAATACCCCAGCCCGAATCTTTTCTTGGATGCGATCGCATTGAATAGAAAACTCTAACTCATCTAACGTAGTTGTCCCTAGCTTGACACGCCCATCATTCAAATATTCATTCCAAGTTTTAATCGCTAAGTCTGGGATAAAAGCTTGATTAACTTTATTACTAACCGAAATATTCGCTTGCGGATCACGGGGGAAAACAGCTAAGACACGCGGCGGCTTAAATTCCTCAGCTGCCCTTTGAGCCAAAACAAAATTCACCTCGCCATTACTAGTCATAGCCAAAAAAGTACCTATAGAGCCAAGTCCCGCCTCTTCCAAAACAGCAGCATCTAGCCCACTGCTAGCAATCACCCGCAGATTTTGAGCCTCGGCTTGCACAAGACATTCGGGGTCAGTATCAATCATGACCACGTTTTCTCCCCGTTCTTGAAAGAAGCGGGCAATCAAAAGACTTAACGGATTACAACCTACAATTACTGCCCCAGTTACGTCTTTGGAAGTGATTTGCAGCCATTTAGCAATCCAGCCAGCTGTTAGCCCTTGGCAGACAACAGTCATGATAATTGTGAGGAAAACTAAAGCTTTGATAGAATCACCGCCGTTAATACCACGCTGTGTCAGTGAAATCGCAAAAAAAGAAGCGACAGAGGCAGCAACAATTCCTCTAGGAGCAACCCAGCTTAGAAACAGTTTTTGTCGCCAGTTTAAGTCACTGTTCCAGGTACACAACAGGATATTAATTGGGCGAACGACAAACATTAAGACCAAAACAGTAAATAAACTACCCCAACCCAAAGCAAACACACTGGCAATAGATAAATCAGCAGCTAATAAGATGAACAGCACCGAGACGCTGAGAATTGTCAGCTGACCCTTAAAGCTCCTTAACAGGCGTTCTTCTGGGACTGACGAGTTAGCAAAAACTGCTCCTGCAACTACTGTTGTCATTACTCCCGATTCACTGCGGATCATTTGCGATAAGGTAAACAGGCTCCAAAGTATCGCCAATACCACTAAGTTTTTTAGCTCGAATGACAGAAAACTGGCGCGTTTGAAAATCAAACTCATCAGATAACCGCCAGCACCACCAATTGCCGCACCAACACCTAGGCGCATCAGCAAACCGACGATCGCATTAATGGGGTCAGCATCGCCATTTAAAATCGTGTCAAGAACGACGAAGGCGAGGATAGCGCCTACAGGGTCTATTATTACCCCTTCTCCTTCCAAGAGTGTTGCTACTTGCCGATCTACATTGATTTGTTTGAGCAAAGGCCCAACGACGGTTGGGCCGGTAACCACAACGATGGAAGCATACAGAAAAGCTATCTTCCAGGGGAATTCACCCAGCCAGTGAGCAGCCATACTCCCACCAAGCAATGTGATCAGCGTTCCTAGAGTGACGAGCAATTGTAAGCTGACTGAAACTCTACCTAACTCGCGCAGATCCAAGTTCAGTCCGCCTTCAAACAGAATGATTGCCGTTGCTAGAGCGACAATAACTTCCAATCCAGTGCCTAGTAAATGGGGATGCAACAGCCCGATGCCATCAGAGCCAAAGAAGATACCCAACAGCAATAACAAAACGATGCTGGGTATCCGAAAGTATGCAGCCAGCACTTGGGCGCTAATGCCTGCAAGGACGGCGATCGCCATCTGTAGGGTGATTTCAAAAGATGCTTCCATGTTGTAGATTTTGAGCGATTTATTTCAAAATCTTTTGTAAAAAACCGTAGACATTAACTTTACACGGTACAACATCATACCCTTTGTCCATTATTGAATTTAGCGTTTTTTCTATCTGAGCGTCCCTTTAAATCCCCAACGCCGGACGCTGATAAACCCTGCGGCTTGCCGCAAAAGCATCTACGGAATTGTTTTGGTGTTTCCATATCTTTATATCCTCTTCAAGCTTTTGCCTCCACCCAGTTTAGCCGCCACAAACTTTTTTTGGCAAAAGCTGTTGACAAAGACCAGGAAATTGGTTACCTTATAAAAGGTCTGAGTCCGATGCCCCCATCGTCTAGAGGCCTAGGACACCTCCCTTTCACGGAGGTAACGGGGATTCGAATTCCCCTGGGGGTACTTAAAAACAATCAAAAAGCAAAAATATTTTTTGCTAAAAATTAAGGAAATTAAATTACCATCCAGGGAAAAGACTGGATGGTAATTTAACTATAGATAAGGTTCTTTGCTGCCTAACTCTTCTACACGTTGGTGAATAGCCAGGAGATTTGACCGCAAATCTTTACTAAGGCGGTTTTCAATGATTCCCACTGGCATAGTCAGTTTAGGCCAAACTTGAATTGTGTAGCAAAGATTTGTTCCTACATACTCACCAAGAGAATAAGGCTCTAAGCACCAGCTACCAGAAAAGCCTTTAAAATCTCCCTCTACCATGCGGAAGTTAATTTTTTTGGGGAAGTCTTCTTCCAAATCTAGAACTACCCGCGCACTAAAGTTGAAATTCAGTAAGCGTTGGGAGCCTACTTGCTCCAGTCTAATTCCACCATTGGGATGCTCGATTAAACGACTTTTGGCGAGGTTAGGGAGAAAGTCAGGTAAGGCTTCATAATCTGTCAGAACCTTCCAGATTTGTTCTACTGGTTGGGGAATTTGGACTTTGGCGGTGATTTGTCGCTGTCGCTCTGCTATTTTCTCAATTTGAACTTCTACCTTAGCTGCCACGACTGCATCAGCAGTCAAATCCCCTTCGAGGTTGATGTCATCACTAGGAGACTGGAAATCAAGGTTCTCTGTTGTGTTCTGTTGTTTAGTCACTTTCAGAATTATGGTTTGCTTTCGTCAGAAAATTGGGGCAGAGTCAGGGTGAAGCAAATTTCGCTCTGTTCAGAATCCGAAATTGGGAGACTTTCAACTGCGATCGCTCCATTCAAATGCTGCACTAAAGACTTGACTAAAGCAAGTCCCAAGCCAGTTCCTGGACTCCAGCGCCCTTTTCCGCGACGGAACTTGTCAAAGATGTAGGTCGCTTCTTCTTCGGAGATGCCACGTCCTGTATTCCTCACCTTTATGATAACTTGATCAATTTGTTGATCAACTTGGTGAAAAGCTTCCAAGTGGACGGTGCTATCATGCTGTGAGTATTTACAGGCATTGGTTAACAACTCTTGCAGGATGCGGTCAAAACTCTCTAGTTCAGTTTGCAGTTTTAGCGATTCCTCTGGTAAATCTACAGAAATCTTTAATCCTTTCTCTGCGAGTTTATTCTCATAAGATGCTGCTATATCCTGAATTCTAGTATTTAAATCTATAGATTCTAATTGCGGGGCTTCGTGAGGCGACTCTAGTTTCTGGAGTGTCAACAAGTCATTAATCAAGTTGATTTCTTTTGTACATTCCTGCTCTAGAATATCCATGTATCGAACCTGACGCTCTGGCGCGATTCCTGGCAAACGTAAGTTCCGAATTGACATCAGCATGTTTGTCAAAGGATAACGCAAGCGATCGCTCATGTTGCTCAAAAATTCATCTTTGAGTTCATTGAGTTTCCGCAGTTGCTCAACATACTGCCGGGTTCTTTCATGCAACTTTGCCTGAAGTTCAAGACTACTCTGTAGTTTCGCCGTCCGCTCATCTACCAAAGTTTGCACTTGACGCAATGTCTGTGACTGAATTATGGCGTTACTTACTTGAGCACAAACTAGTTCCACAAGATTTAATTCTGCTGCTTGCCAACTCCGAGTGACAGCTTGCTGTAGCACTAAGAATCCTAAGATTTTACCTTGACTCTCTAATGGCACTAATAAGACCGCAGGCAATTGCTCTATTGCAAATAATGGAGCAGCTAACGAAGTATCATTTTGCTCTGTGTAATTATCAAAGATTACTGGTTTGGCAGAATCTATGAAAGTACGCTGGCATAAACCACACTCCGATAGCAAGAAAGACTGATCTTCTAAAATATCTGGTTTAGTAATCCGGGAAATTTGTGTTTCCTTAGCCCATTCACCAACTACTCTAGCTTTTGCTTTAGGAACTTGTTTTTTAGCTTGAGTCCTAAATAATGGGTCTGTATATTTTAGTAGTATAAGCAAACCCCGATCTGCCTGTAGAGATTCGGCAGTGGAGGCAATAACTAACTGGAGCATTTGATTAAGCTCCAAATTGCTACGATTCAGTATGGTTAATTGCTTGATCAAGCTTTGATACTGATTGTTCTTTTGCAGATACTGTTGTTGATGAGCAATTAGCTGGGTTTGTGCTACGCGAGAAAAAGCGATCGCGCAAGCCGACTCCACCTGTTTTAGCAGTTGTTTTTCTGATTCACTCCAATCATAAGGTTGGAATTTAATTAGACTAATCACGCCATTATTATTACCACCAAACCGGGTGGGAATTGCCAAAACTGCTTTTATCGGTAGTGGCAAATATTGACACCCAATTACCAGACTGTTCTGAATGATGGAAATATCTTCAATAGTCAATGGTTCAGCAGCACATTGCAGCACTGGCGAGTGCATAAGCAACTGTTCCATCGAAAACATTTCTTCTGGGTGTGGTAACGCTAGATACTCATCAGCACACCAATTACTAGTAGTCGCTACGTCGGATGCCTCACCCGTTATTGAAACCAAGCAGCAGCAATCTACTTGAAAAACAACTCCTAGCAATTTGGCAATATCTTGCAGCATCAAGGCCATAGCGGAGCTATTGGCAATGATTTGGTTAATCTTTTCTACCAACTTGTGGGCAGGTTCTTCCTGATGCTGCATCAGCTTGACTTGGTAAGGTTGTAGTCGATCTATATCATCTACATAATGTGGCGGCGACGATAAAGGCTTTTTCATTCTTGGCACGCCCTCGGATAATAACTCCATTGTTTTTGCACCCAACCGATTGGCATATTCTTCACCGTTAGTTGTGTTGCTCCACCTTGATAATTGACAATTCTTGTATGAATACTTTCTCTCACCTGTTATAGCCCTTTTCTATGCGAGATGGCCAAGTTCGCGTTATATTAAGCAAATTGCTACATAGGTAGTGAGATACTTAGGATATTCTAAAATGTCCCAGCCTGATTATTTTTGGCTGCTTTATCTTATTTATATTGAGATAATTAACTAACTTTGACTTAGAATATCCTGTCTATAAGTATACATAAACCGTAATTTCTCTGGAATCTCTGGGAAAATCTCCCAAAAACGCCCGTAATAACACTGAATTTATTTTAATAATTTTGTAAAATTTTGTTTTTATTTTAGTCCATTTAACTAGCTAGGCTTTGATCTTATGTTGCTCTCAATCAAAATATAAATAAGCCAGAGCATCAAACAGAGTTACCTTGTAGCAGCAATGGAGTACATAAGTTAAAATTCTTAACAATAAGCTTTACTAATAGGAGAAAATAAAGCTAAGTTGAATGCAGCTCAATTACTTAGTAAAAATAACTGAGCTGCATTGCCTGAATATAAGACTATCCAGCCAAACTCTCGACACTCAGAGGAACCATATCCCCATTCCTGGTCAGCCCTAACAACATTGGTTCTTGGGGTTGAATTAGTTGACCTGTGAGTACACAGCGTTCTTCTTGTTGAGCTGTGGCAGCGATGCTAGCTCGAATGTCGGTTCGCGAAAATCGAGGCTTCCATTCACCTGATTTTTGCTGGACATAATTCCAAAGGATATCTCGGATCAAAGCTTGATATCCTTGATTGCCAGCTATTTCTTTAAGCTTATCTTTCAGTTCCCGCTCTAGGCGGATGCTGGTAACTTCCATATCGGTGGTTGGGGTGCGAGCGATCGTATGCATCACTATTTCTCCTTAAAGGTATAGACAAGATAGTAATACAAGTGTAGTATGTTTAAAGCGATATTCAATAGGTGAAATTTTCTGTGAAATCCATTTACCCCATCTCTACTTCAATTTTTTGCGCCACCAATTGCCGAACTGGTTGGGAATCGGCTGCTATGGAAGTGGAGTATTTATTAATGGGCGATGGTAGCCGAAATCATGGGCAAATCACAGAGGGTAATTATGATTTTAGACATCTCAGCATTAGTGCGCTGATTGCAAAACCAGAACTAGATGAAGAAACGGGGGGGTACAGACAAAGGAATACTGTACCAATATGAGACCAGAAAATTTTCCGGTCAATTCTAACCCCCGCTTCACCGAAAACTTGAAGCGGGGGTTTTTTTATAAGGAGTTAAGCTGTGACGATATCTTCAATGCGCGGCGCGAACGCAATGCAAGTGTTAGAGCAATCTGTGGTGGTGTTTTCTCAAAATTACTTGCCACTGTGTCGGATCAATATCAAGCGGGCGATTGTGCTGTTACTAACAGACAAAGCTCAACCGCTAGGTTTTACCACAGAAGGCGGATGGCGAGTTCACTCACCTAACTTGGTAATTGATGTGCCAAAACACATTCGCTTAACAATTACTTCTAATGAGCGGATGTGGAAAGTTCCGCCAGTGAATCGGCGGGAAGTGTTGCGACGAGATCATCACACTTGCCAATACTGCGGTGGCGGCAAACATCTAACGCTAGATCATGTGATGCCGCGATCAAGAGGCGGTTCTCACACTTGGGATAACGTAGTCACAGCTTGTGAGAGATGTAACTCCCGTAAAGGCGATCGCACCCTGTTTGAGGCTGGTATGCAACTGTGTACCAAACCAAAAGCGCCAATCCACCCCGCGATTTCTTTTGCCGAACAGTTTTGGATAGATATGCAAGGAAGCCTGGAATAACAGGAGAGCATAAGGAATGCTGAAATTAACTTACACTGAAAGCAGCTTTTATTTGGAATGTCTCACTCTGTCGTTAGAAGAATGGGTAGCGCAGCGAGTGATTTTAGCCCTGCGAGTTGGGCAAAGTTTATGTATTGAACCGAGTACCGCTTCCTTTTTGCTTCCTGTTGATTTGCCAGGAGTAGAAGTGCTTAAGGCTGAGGTAAAAAGAGATGACAGAGAAATCATTGCCCTCTGTGCCTGCGATGCCGAATATATGGAAGTCACTCTGCGGGGTTCTTGGCTATTAGATAGTTCTAAGGATGCTGTAGGTGTGTTTTTCACCACTATGAGCGATCGCGCTGAGTTCTTTTTGCATAAACTTTGGCAGGAAGCTCAAGCTTGTGCTTCTGTCATGAGCGAATAAACAAAATAGTAGGGTGACTCAATTTTGGATTTTGGATTATTCAATCTAAAATCCAAAATTTAAAATCTAAAATTCGGGGAGGAAAATTTCTCCCCATTTATTGCGCCATTTGTAACAATTCGGGAATTGTCACAAATCGGTAACCTTGCTGTTTGAGTCCACTAATGATTTGTGGTAAAGCTTCTACAGTTCTTTGGCGATCGCCACCACCGTCATGCATCAAAACAATAGAACCTGGTTTCGCGCCTTTCAAGACATTATTTACAAATGCTTGCGGTTTGGCGTGAGGATCAGTATCGGCTGAAGTTAGCGACCACATAATGACAGCATCTTTCTGGCTTTTAGCGTAAGCGGCTAGTCCGTTGTTTAAAAAGCCTCCAGGGGGACGAAACAGGGCAGTTTTCACTCCTGTAGTTTTGTATATCAGGTCAGCTGTGCGATCAATTTCACTCTTGGCTGTGGCTTCATCCATTCGCCGATACCAATGATGCCAAGTATGGTTGCCAATGGCATGTCTCTGGGCTACCTCTTGCTTTGCTAGGTCAGGATTTGCTTGCAAAGCTTGTCCTACCCAAAAGAATGTCACCTTAACATCATTTTGCTTCAGGATATCCAGCATTTCTAGGGTTGTCTTCGGCCAGGGCCCATCATCAATCCCTAGAGCAATAACCTTCTCGTTATTCCTAGGATGCACCTGATAAACTGTTTTTCCCTGAAATTTAACTGGGACTGTAAAGGTAGGGTTTTCTACTTTGGCTGGCGGTAATTGGGCATTAATTTGGCCCTTTGCTGGATGAGCTTGAACTTGTGCAATACGGATTTTGCTTAAAGGCTTGTTCAACCCCAATTGTGGGGAGATACTACAAGCTGTAATCGTAGAGGCGATCGCGACAAAACTAATTATCTGTTGTCGCTTGAAGGAGTTCTCTGTCACGTCAGGCTTTTAAAGATTTACCCAAGCATAACTGTAGTTTGACATTTCAGAAGCGTTAATTAAGTTCAAACCTAAATACAGAAGCTTTTCTAGACAATTTAAAAAATTTTTTCTGAAACCCCTTGACACCTCTTGTAGTGTTTTGTAGTATAAATGTAGTGAAGCGAAAGACAAAGCTTCTCAAAGGTCAAAGTCATGTTCTACATACAACTAAAGGACAGGCGTTGGAATAAACCAAAGTCCCCAGTCAACAAAGCTGTTCCTACTTGCAAACCATTGGAAGTAGAAGCAATCAACCAAAAAAGTTTTAAGTTTGCACTCAGCAAAACCACAGAATACATCCGTAATACACAACAGGCTTGCTACCTAGAGTTTCGGTTGTTTTCCTAACAGCTTCTAACAGTTCAAAGTAATTTTTCTGAACCTTGAAAACTAAATAATAAATGGGCAAGTTCACTAAAAATCTGTGTCTATAAGCCTAAATACTAGGCACAGATATCAAATATGGGAGTATAGCTCAAATGGCTAGAGCGATCGCCTGTCGAGCGATAGGTTACGAGTTCAATTCTCGTTGCTCCCGTCTAGCCTTGTGGACGACTAGATAAGTCGCTGTGCATCTCAAGCTGGTGCAACTTCTGTCGAGGCTCCCAAATGGCTGAGTAGCCAAGTGGTCGAAGGCGTCGGTCTGCAAAACCGATATCGTGAGTTCAAATCTCACCTCAGCCTCTGGTGCGATCGCAGCGTAGCTTAATCAGCAAAGCCCCAGGTTCATACCCTGTTATATGCGGGTGCAAATCCCGCCGCTGCCACCAAATGCAGGGATGGTGTAACGGCAACACCTCGTGACTCCAAATCCGATGTTCTAGGTTCAAATCCTAGTCCCTGTGTCAGACAATTTTAGATTAAAAAATTTAATCCAAAATCTAAAATCTAAAATTCGGTAATTTATGCCCTCGTGGACGAATGGTTAAGTCAGTGCTCTTTCAAAGCACAGATGCGAGTTCAATTCTCGTCGAGGGAATGATTATGGGTCGGTGGCCGAGTCTAGCTGAAGGCGATAGTCTGTAAAACTGTTCTTTTTTGCACGCAGGTACCCTTCCCTTCTCTACGAGAGGCTGCGCCAACGGGACGCTCCGCGAACGGGAACCAAGCTACAAATCCTGCTCGACCCACTATGGAGAGGTGGCTGAGTGGCCCAAAGCGTCCTCCTGCTAAGAGGAAACGGGTAGTTTACCCGTCGCAGGTTCAAATCCTGTTCTCTCCGCTTTGAGAGTGTGGTGTAATCGGATAACATCTCAGTCTACGAAACTGAGGACTTGAGGGTTCAAATCCCTCCGCTCTCGTTACACGATCTTTTCTCCTATCCCCCGGTAGCTCAGTTGGTAGTTAGCGCCTGTTTGAAAAACAGGAGGTCGTCGGTTCGATTCCGATTTGGGGGGCTTCGTTGCCTTATAGCTCAATGGTAGAGCAAGCGGCTGTTAACCGCGCGGTTGTAGGTTCGAGTCCTACTGAGGCAGCCATTCATTGCCGGGTGGACGAATTGGTAAGTCGCATCGCTCTGAACGATGAGGTTGCAGGTTCAAACCCTGCCCTGGCAATAAAGCCCTGTGGTGTAATTGGCAACATAGCGCCCTTTGAAGGCGAAGATTCCAGGTTCAAGTCCTGGTGGGGCTGCCAAACTTTGCTCTTGTAGCCCAATTGGAAGAGGCTGCCGTCTCAAAAACGGTATGTTGTGGGTTCGATTCCCACCAAGAGTACCAAAATTTGCTCCTGTAGCCCAATTGGAAGAGGTGGCAGACTTAAAATCTGTTTCGTTGTGGGTTCGACTCCCACCAGGAGTACCAACGGGATGTAATTCAGTGGCGAGAAGCCATGCTTTGGGAGCATGGAGTCGCAGGTTCGAGTCCTGCCATCCCGATATGCCCCTGTGACGGAACTGGCATACGTGCTGGAATCAGAGTCCAGATTTTGCAGGTTCAAATCCTGTCAGGGGTATCGGTGATTATGCGGGGATGAAGCAAGAGTGGCTTGGAGGTCTCATAAGCCTCATATCAGCAGGTGCAATTCCTGCCCCCGTCACCAAAATTAGTGCTGGTGTAGCTCAATTGGCAGAGCAACTGATTTGTAATCAGTAGGTTGCAGGTTCAATTCCTGTTACCAGCTTGATGCGGGTGTGATGTAATCGGTAGCATCTGAGTGCGCCATACTCAGTGCGTGGGTTCAAGTCCCTCCACTCGCTTGCGTAGTCCTGTAGCTCAACGGTAGAGCAGTTGTCCTACAAGCAAAGGGTTGCAGGTTCAATTCCTGCCAGGACTACCAAGTATTGGGAGTGTAGCTCAATGGAATAGAGCTTCGAGCTTCTACCTCGAAAGTTGTGGGTTCAAATCCTACCACTCCCGCCTAAACAAGTCAAAAGTCAAAAGAACGAATTTAATTATTTCTCTTTCTTTTTAGTTTTTACTTTGCTCTTTTTACTTATTTGATGGGGTCATAGCTCAAATGGATAGAGCGCCTGCTTTGCAAGCAGGAGGTTATGGGTTCAATTCCCATTGATTCCACTGATGGTGTCTGAGGCAAAAGTGGTCGAGGCGCTGGTTTGTGGAACCAGTCATAGCGGGTTCAAGTCCCGTCAGATACCCCTCAATGGAAGATGCTGCTGAATGGTCGGCAACCAAGCTTGAACCTTGGAGTACGGGCAACTGTAGGGGTTCGATTCCTCCATCTTCCTCTTTTACCACCTGAAGCCGAAAAGCGAGGCGCTGTGCTGATAACACAGAAATAGGAGGGGCAGTACCTCCCCGGTGGATTTATATGTAGCGTTGGTATTACAACATTTGCGATGTAATACGATCGCACTTGCTCATTTCTTATTTAAATTAACTAGGGTGGTTGGCATAACGGCTGTGCAGCGAGCTTTTAACCCGCAGAAATAGGTTCGACTCCTATACCACCCATTATGAATAGGAACTAGCGATCGCTAGTTGAGCATGTTGCAATAATATATCTTTGTCCAGAGCATTTACGGGATATTGCGGTGTTACTGCCAGTAGTTTATCGATTCTTTCTTTGGCTGCTTCCACTACTGATTCATCCAAGCTACCCTTACTGAGGGAATCGACGAAATCTTCAGCAATCTGATAAGTTCTTTCAATAGATGATGAATTAATATTACGCGAGACAATAAACAAGTCGCAGCCTGCATGAAATGACCGCGCTACAGTACCAGCTTTAATAAACATATCTGAGATGGCTTTCATATCTAGGTCGTCAGATACAACTACTCCCTCAAAGGCAAGTTCTTCTCTAAGTATGGTTTTGAGAATAGCCTGGGAAAGCGTTGCTGGTACATCAGCATCTATCTTAGGAAATAAAATGTGGGCAGTCATGATTAAAGGAATCTGTACTTCGATTAAAGCTCTAAAAGGTATAAGTTCTCGAAGTCGCAGGTCTTCTAAAGTTAAATTCAGTATTGGTAGCTCAATGTGAGAGTCTTTGCTGGTATCTCCATGTCCAGGGAAGTGTTTGGCGCATCCCAAAATTCCTGACTCTTGAAGTCCAAGGTAGTACTCACGAGCATTTTTTGCAGCAATTTCGGGAGTGTTACCAAAGGCACGAGATCCAATGACGGGGTTGTGGGGATGGGAAAAAACATCTGCTACAGGTGCCCAGGATAAATTTATTCCTAGTGATTTTAGTTCTACTGCTGTGGCTTTTGCTACTTCGTGGGCGTGCGATCGCAGCAACAACGCATGAGGAAACCGCGTAATCGGCAGTGGTGTACGAATCACACGACCTCCTTCATGATCCAGAGTCATAAACATCGAATCACGTTCAGTATATTCTCGTATCTGATTGTTTAAATCTTTGAAGCTTTCTAGCCAAATCTGATATGAGGTGGCATCCAAAAAGTTCTTGGCGAAAAAGATTACCCCAATCGGTCTCAATTCATTGAGGGCACGTTTATCATCATCGCTTAATCTCGTGCCAGAAATACCTAGAATCAGGTGATGTCCAAAGCACTTTAGCTCCTGCGATATTGGCATAATCTTTTACCTATACTTGTATAGCAAACAACTAGGATATTCAACCTATGAAGACATAAGCCCTGATTCTACACCTTTATGGGGAGTAGGAACTTTTAATAAGCAGAAGGTAAAGAATTTTCTGTTTGCTTTCCTACTTGTTGAACAATACTTTATGTTCAATACCTTTGAACCTCTCAGTAACTCTTTAAAAAAGACTGACTTATCAAAAGAAACAGTAAATATTATCTCCGCAAATATTATTCATTATTTCACAATTTAGAGCCAAATTACATGATATTACTTACGTAAGTATAGATTAGTTTTTCCGCAAAAGGATTTTTGCGGTACTCCTTTGGAGTCGCTCTGTGAATGCATCCTACCATCTGAATCTTAGGAGACTTATGTCTATAAGTTTATTCAATAACTTTCTAGATAAAATTTTTTCCAAATTTTATAATATTTGTTATGAAAATTATAAAGGATTGACTAAAAATCCGAGATGGCTTTTAATGCGTAAAATTGCCCGATTTAAAACTGGGCGAGCTATAATGATATTTCTTTTTCCCCACTCAAATAAACTATATTCATCAATTATCAATGAAAGCAATAGTTGTTTTCCAGATGTGAATGTTGACGACGTTGTGAACACCCTCAAAACTGACGGATTATATTTGGGAATTAATTTACCCCAAGATATTGTTAAAGAAATAGTCGAATTTGCTCATTCAACAGTTTGTTATGGCAATCGAAAAACAAATATGGGTTTCTTTTATCATCAAAAGGAACAAGCTCAAATCAAGTCAGGAAAAAATATTATCATCGCTAGTTATTTTAATACATCTGGGCTTTGCCCTGCTATAAGAAAACTTCAAAATGATCCAAAGTTATTGGCAATAGCTGCTAGATATTTAAATACTCAAGCAGTACATCAAGGAAATATGATGTGGTGGAGTTTTTCAGCCAAAACAACGTATTATGAAAAAAGTCAAGCTGCTCAATTGTTTCATTACGATATAGACGATTATCAGTTTCTAAAGTTTTTCTTTTATTTAACTGATGTAGATGATCAAAGCGGCCCTCATATCTGTGTTCGTGGTAGTCACAATAAGAAAAAGCTGTCACATCTTTGGCTACGCAAACGAGAGACAGATGAAGAAATAATCGATTATTATGGTTCTGAATTTTTAGTAAAGATTTGTGGCAATACAGGTTTTGGATTTGTGGAAGATCCGCTTTGTTTTCATAAAGGAATTACTCCTACTCACAAAGACCGTTTAATATTACAAATAGAATTTGCCCGAACTGACTATGGAATGCAGCACGACTTCCGAGCATCTTCTCTACTGAAATGCATTTAGGTAACTTATGTGGTAATGAGTTTACTCTTTAGTTTCTACAATTTTAACTTTGGTGTAGGACTAATATTTGATTTCTGAAAAAGCTCGGTACAACTCGAAAAGCCTAATTCCCGCCTATCGCGCTTGCGCTACGCTTCTGTGCGAGACGCTTCTCTTTGCAGAGAGGCTTGTCTGCGACACGCTACTCGCGTTCGCGTTGGCGAACGCGCACCACGTAAATAATTTCAAAAATCAAATACGATTTCTAGGTCACAGCAAAAATACTTAATGAGATATATATTTAGTCTTTAATTTTACACAAATTGGGTGTTTGCCGAGCAAAAGTATCCTAGAAATCAACTGGTAGTCTTTCACCACTGTCCGAGATATTTTATCAGAGCAGATACACAGATTCCCAAAGAAATCAACTAGTTTAAGACCACGTTTTAGACTACTTATTTTCATTCAAAAAAATTACTTTTGTTTCACCAAATTTACTGTGTGTAAATCTAGATTAAATGCTTGCTAAAACCTATTACCAACAATGGTATTGGCAATTTTGTTGGACAGGTAAGTGTAGGTAAAATTCCCTTTGGCAAAAGTTTTTTGGGAAAGCGATCGCACAATAACTGCCAAATGTTACGGTTTGCAACGTATAATGAGAATCGACAAAACCATTAAGAAATATTGAAGGGCATTAGGGTTAAATGCGAGTAGCGATCGCGGGTGCTGGTCTAGCAGGACTTTCCTGCGCGAAATATCTCACGGACGCAGGTCACACTCCCATTGTCTTGGAAAGCCGGGACGTATTGGGTGGTCTTGTTGCGGCGTGGAAAGACTCTGACGGCGACTGGTACGAAACCGGGTTACACGCCTTCTTTGGGGCATATCCGAATATGCTCCAATTGCTCAAGGAGTTGGGCATTGAAGACAGACTCCAGTGGAAAGATCATACGTTGATTTTCAATCAACCAGATAAGCCTGGGACACTCTCACGTTTTGATGTTCCAGATATTCCATCTCCTTTCAATGTGATTGCATCGATTCTTCGCAACAAAGACATGTTGACTTGGGAGCAGAAGATTCGGTTTGCAGTTGGCTTACTTCCAGCAGTAGTTAGGGGTCAGAAGTATGTTGAAGAGATGGACAAGTATAGCTTCTTAGAGTGGTTGAAAAGGCAAGGTGTTGACGAGCGGGTAACTAGTGACGTTTTTATCGCCGCATGTAAAGCACTCACCTTTATCAATCCTGACGAAGTTTCGGCAACGATTCTGTTAACTGCACTGAATCGCTTTTTGCAAGAACGATATGGCTCCAAGATTGCATTTTTGGATGGTTCTCCCACAGAACGTTTATGTAGCCCGATTGTGGATTACATCACAGAACGCGGTGGAGAAGTGCGGTTGAATGCCCCATTGAAAGAGATTTTACTCAATGCCGATGGCACGGTGAAAGGATACTTGATTCGAGGCTTAAATGGGGCAGAAGATGAAGTTATCACAGCAGATTCGTATGTATCTGCCATGTCGGTTGATCCTTTAAAGGTCATGTTGCCTAAACCTTGGAAACTTATGGAGTTTTTCAAGAAGCTAGACGGTTTGGAAGGAGTACCAGTGATTAACCTGCATCTGTGGTTTGACCGGAAACTTACAGAAATTGATCACTTGCTTTTTTCGCGATCGCCCCTCCTAAGCGTTTATGCTGATATGAGCAATACCTGCCGTGAATACGCCAACCCCAATCGCTCAATGCTGGAATTAGTTCTAGCTCCGGCAAAAGATTGGATTGCCAAATCTGATGAGGAGATTGTGGCTGCAACGATTGCTGAGTTGGAAAAACTTTTCCCCGACCACTTTGGGGGAGACAATCCAGCAACATTGCTGAAATCTCATGTGGTGAAAACGCCGCGTTCAGTTTACAAAGCGACCCCTGGTCGTCAACAGTACCGCCCCGCACAAGTTACGCCCATTGCCAACTTCTATCTCGCCGGAAGTTATACCATGCAACGCTACTTAGGCAGTATGGAAGGTGGCGTACTTTCTGGTAAGCTGACAGCGCAGGCCATTTCTGAGGCTCTCCCGGTAGCAAATTCCTCAAACCTGCAAACGCTCACCCGACCGCCCGCAACGAATGCTGCAACTGCCTGATTCCCCCCCGCGCATGAAAACGCTGGTCTCTGTAGACGAGTCATACAAACTTTGTCGGCATCTCACAGCAAAGTATGCCAAGACTTTTTACCTGGGTACTTTGCTCATGAGTCCGGTAAAACGTCAATCTATTTGGTCAATTTACGCTTGGTGTCGCCGTACAGATGAATTGGTAGATGGCCCCGCATCTGCTATTACCACGCCAGAAACCCTAGACCTATGGGAACAGCAGCTGGAATCGATTTTTGCGGGACAGCCATTAGAAAATTACGATGTCGCTTTAGTTGATACCCTCCAGCGCTTTCCGATGGACATTCAGCCCTTTCGGGATATGATTGCCGGTCAGCGCATGGACTTATATCGCAGCCGTTATGAAACCTTTGAGGACTTATACCTCTACTGTTACCGCGTTGCTGGCACTGTTGGCTTAATGTCAACAGCAGTTATGGGTGTAGATAGCACCATATACACCGCTCCGTGGCAGCAGAACAAACAACCTTATGTTCCCATAGAAGAAGCGATCGCTCTGGGAATTGCCAATCAACTCACCAACATCCTGCGGGATGTGGGAGAAGATGCCAAACGGGGACGAATCTACATTCCTCTTGAAGACTTGGCAAAATTCAACTACACTGAGCAAGACTTCTTTAAAGGTGTGGTAGACGATCGTTGGCGGGCGCTGATGCGCTTTCAAATTGACCGGGCCCGCCAATTCTATAGCACATCCGACCAGGGAATTACTTATTTAGCATCCGATGCCCGTTGGCCTGTGTGGTCAGCATCAATGTTATATGGTCAGATTTTGGAGGTGATTGAACGCAACGATTATGATGTGTTCAGTCAGCGGGCTTACGTTCCCCAGTGGAAAAAGTTACGCACTTTGCCCTTAGCTTGGATGCGCTCACAAGTCCTTTAAAAAATTAGTCCTTAGTCCTTAGTGTTTTATAAATAACCAATGACTAATGACTAATGACCAATGACCAATGACAAATGACTATTGACTCCCCCAAACAAATCTGATAACATTGATATTCGTGAGTCATGGAGAGGTGGCTGAGTGGTCGAAAGCGGCAGATTGCTAATCTGTTGTACGGCAGGCAACTCCGTACCGAGGGTTCGAATCCCTCCCTCTCCGTTTTCCAGCCTTTGATACACAGAGTATTTTCTGTGTGGAACAATAATACTAATCTAGTGTAAATATTTCTACTCCCAAAGATGGATGATATGATTTATCTTTTGGAGTCCTGATAAGATACAGCTAATTTAAAAATCTAGTTTGAATCTTACTTTTAGGCTCCTAAATATCTGAGGAGTCAAAGTTACTTATGAGAAAAATTAGCGCCGCCTTAACCTTCAGTATAGCTACCCTAGCAATTGGGTTCCTAGTTGGGGCTTGTAGTGATAATAGTACCCCCAACGGCACAGCTAACACCAGAAGTACCGCTACCCCAGCAGCAAACTCAACTACTACAAGCACTGCTCAAGGGCTAAAAATTGGTTCCCTACTACCGACAACAGGCGACTTAGCTTCTGTTGGACAGCAGATGCTAGGTTCCGTCCCTTTACTCGTCGATACCGTCAACGCCTGCGGTGGGGTGAATGGTGAACCAGTTACCTTAGTGCAAGTAGACGACCAAACCGACCCCAGAGCGGGTGCAGCCGGTATGACCAAACTAGCAACTTTAGATAAAGTGGCAGGTGTAGTCGGCTCCTTTGCTAGTAGCGTTTCTAGTGCAGCAGTCTCCATTGCCACACCGAATAAAGTCATGCTAGTTTCCCCTGGTAGTACTAGTCCTGTCTTTACTGAAAAGGCCCAAAAAGGCGACTATAAAGGCTTTTGGGCGCGTACTGCTCCCCCCGATACCTACCAAGCACTAGCTTTAGCCCAACTTGCCAATAAAAAAGGTTTCAAGCGAGTTTCTACAGTTGTGATTAATAACGACTATGGCGTTGGCTTTGAAAAGGCATTTGTGCAAACTTTTGAAAAATTGGGTGGAACCATCGTTAATAAAGATAAGCCTGTCCGCTACGATCCGAAAGCCCAGACATTTGATACAGAAGCGGCTGCTGCTTTTGCTGGTAAACCAGATGCAGTCCTGGCTGTACTGTATGCGGAAACTGGTAGTCTGTTCTTGAAAGCTGCCTATCAGCAAGGTGTGACAAAAGGAGTGCAAATTTTACTTACAGACGGAGTTAAATCACCTACTTTTCCCGAACAAGTTGGCAAAGATGATAATAAATTTATTTTAACTGGAGCGATCGGTACAGTACCCGGTTCCAATGGTAAAGCTCTAGAAGCTTTCAACAAGCTGTGGAAGGATAAAAAGGGTGGTGCGCCAGGAGAATACGCTCCTCAAACTTGGGATGCGGCTGCTTTATTGACGTTGGCTGCACAAGCTGCTAAACAAAATACAGGTGTTGGTATAGCCAGCAAAATCCGTGAAGTAGCTGATGGGCCTGGCACGGAAGTGACCGATGTCTGCGAGGGATTGAAGTTACTTAAAGATGGTAAAAAGATTAACTACCAAGGAGCCAGTGGCAACGTAGATGTTGATGCTAACGGCGATGTCGTCGGTGTTTACGATGTTTGGACAGTAGGAGACGATGGCCAAATCAAGGTAATTGATAAAGTTACCCCCAAATAGAAAGTTAGGAGTTATGAGTTATGAATGAAATATTACTAAATCATAACTTCTAACTCCCTAACTCCTAACTTTTAAAAGCCAGTAAAGTTGTAACCAACTCCTAATAATAAGCCTATATCAGTTTCATCAAAAAACCCGGCATTTACAGCAGCCGTTGCAGTGAATTGAGGAGTTAGAGGCACATCAATGCCACCAGATACTAAAAAGGCTAATTGCGAATCATCACCAGTTTTGTAAGCTGCACCCACTCCAACGTAAGGTGCGATCGCTAACGGTTCGCTAAAAGCATCTGCTGACTTGAAGGTAAAATCATAGGTGACAGGAAGTAAAATTGTAGTATTGTCCCCAAATACGGCTGAGGGTCGCACCGATATAGCATTTGTCAGTCCAATTTTGCTGACTACCGCGAAGTTACCGTCACCCAAAGACGTTTCATCACCACTTAAACCAATGTTAGCAGCGACGCCAATATAGCTGCTACCACCACGAGTAGTTCTACCTAAATTAATATCTGATTGCGCTACTTTGGTAGCAGATGGTTGAGAACTAGTTTGAGAAGTCGGTTGCACAAACTCAGAGGTAAGCGTTGCAGATGAGGTTGCCACTGTGCCTGGAATGGGTGTAGACGTTACATTGGCGTTTTCCTGTATCGCAGGCGCAGGGTTTGGGGACTGCTGTACCTTAGCTAAATTTGTTGCTGTAAATGTTTCAATTGTTTCTGTAGAGAGATTTTGGCTTACAGTGTTTAGTTCTGTACTAAACTCGTTAGGAGACGCTACGGTTGCGGAAGGGTCGGTTAATGTTTGACTATTCACCTTGTCAACTGTCTGGGCACTTGCAGATAAGCCACTACTCAGGACTGTAAGAGCAGCTATACTTGGTAACCAAAAAACACCTTTACGAAAAAAAATAGTATTCACGTTCACTCCTAAAACAATATTGCCACGAAAAATAAATGGTTTTGTTGATTAAAGTCAACAAATTCGGGCAATACTCAAAATTTAACATCAAAAAATTAGTTTTTCCATTCTGACTTTACTGGATTTGTCTAGTTAATATTTACTATCAAAAAATTAAATATCATATTCTAAATATCTGGAATTTGGCAGATGACAAAAATTATTTTTGCTTTAGGCAAAGAGTCCATTTGTTAAGGAGTTAATTATGATTGCGAAAACTTTTAACAAAAAACTTAGCCTATATCAACACCTAGCTCCTTAGTCTTTGTGCTAACTGTTAAGCACATTGGCTTCAATCTGGTAAGGTGCGTTAGGCTACGGCATAATACAACGCCACCTACTACCCTGCGGGTTCTCCAAAGGAGTAGAACGTGGGAAACTCGCGCAACACAGTGCATAGTGTCAACTTAACCTAAAAGTCATATCCCGCAAGGCACTTCAGTTACTTGCTAATAGCAAAATTTATCTCTTTATGAGTAAGATATACCTAAAAACTTTTAGTTTACTGAAGTAGACTTTAACTATTAGCCTTGAACTTTAGTTCTAGGCGGGTGACAAACCTAACAGTTAAATTATTTCGTAGTGTATTTCAGGTAGTGACAACTACAAAAGAAGGGCTTCCCGTAACGTATAGTTGGTGTATTTCCGTCATGCTGTACTATAAATTACGCTTTGTAACAAAACAAGTTGATTGTGAAGTTATATTACGAAGCTTGCAAAAATATTTAGAAATTGTCTACAAGGCAAACATAGTTCTAACGTAGAACCTATTAGGAGAGACTTGAGGCAAATGTGATGAGCGGAAATAATACTCAAAAATATCGGTTTGTCTGTACCCTGACTTTCGGTGATATCTACGGTCAAATAATTGTTTGGTTGATTACAATTACCCTAAGTTTGGCATCAGCCTTGGCGCTTATGGGTGCCAAGCGGCCCGTGTACGCTTTAGCAACAGCTGGTCTTGTCGTTCTGCTATCGCTACCTTTCTTGTTGTTTGCGTTTGTCACTACCTTGTTAAATCATATTGAAGTCACTCCTGTAGGGCCTGAAACCAAAATGGAACCCATACCAGGTAATGTGTCTCAGCAACAACCTGTACAAGCGACTAGCTGAAGAGTTAGGAGTTAGGAGTAGAGACGCGATTAATCGCGTCTCTACAGGAGTTATGAGTGAAGACCTAACTCTTCATTTTTAACTTTTCCCTCCTAATTTCAAAATTTGTAATAAAATCCCTGTTTATAAACAGGGATTTTTTTGTAGAGATGCAACGCACTACCTGATTAATCACGTCTCTACAATAGAACAGCAGTGGTTTGCAATCAGGGGCTAATTATGCTGGAACATGATGTAATTATTGTCGGGGGTGGATTGGCGGGATGTCGGGCTGCTGTAGAAATTGCCCGCACTGACCCTAATTTAAATATTGCTGTGGTTGCCAAAACCCACCCAATTCGATCACACTCGGTGGCGGCTCAAGGTGGTATGGCTGCATCGTTGAAAAATGTTGATTCAGAAGATACTTGGGAAGCACATGCTTTTGATACTGTCAAGGGTTCTGATTACTTGGCAGATCAAGATGCTGTGGCAATTCTCGCTCAAGAAGCGCCAGATGTGGTGATTGACTTGGAACACATGGGCGTTTTGTTTTCTCGCTTACCCGATGGACGTATTGCCCAACGAGCTTTTGGCGGACATTCCCACAACCGCACTTGCTACGCTGCTGATAAGACCGGTCACGCGATTTTGCACGAATTGGTTAATAACTTGCGGCGTTATGGGGTGCAAGTTTATGAAGAGTGGTATGTGATGCGTCTCATTTTGGAAGAAAATGAGGCGAAGGGTGTGGTAATGTTCCATCTTTTGGATGGACATATCGAAGTGGTGCGAGCCAAAGCGGTGATGTTTGCCACAGGAGGCTATGGTCGCGTTTATAACACCACCTCTAATGATTACGCTTCTTCGGGTGATGGTTTGGCAATGACTGCGATCGCAGGTTTGCCCCTCGAAGATATGGAATTTGTCCAATTTCATCCCACTGGCTTATATCCGGTAGGCGTGCTGATTTCGGAAGCGGTACGGGGAGAAGGGGCGTATCTGATCAACTCCGAAGGCGATCGCTTTATGGCGAACTATGCACCCAGTCGCATGGAACTGGCTCCTCGTGATATTACCTCACGAGCGATCGCTTACGAGATTCGCGCCGGTCGTGGTGTTCATCTTAATGGTAGTGCTGGTGGCCCTTTTGTCTATCTGGATTTACGCCATCTGGGCAAAGAAAAAATTATGAGTCGCGTCCCCTTCTGTTGGGAAGAAGCACACCGTTTGGTAGGTGTTGACGCGGTAACTCAACCTATGCCAGTCCGTCCGACAATTCACTATTGCATGGGTGGTATCCCAGTTAATATTGATGGGCAAGTCCGCAGTAGTGGCGATGGTTTGGTTGATGCTTTCTTTGCTGCGGGCGAAACATCCTGTGTTTCCGTACATGGTGCAAATCGCTTGGGGAGTAATTCACTGCTGGAGTGTGTAGTTTATGGAAAGCGGACTGGAGCTGCGATCGCGCAATTTATCCAAAAACGTAAGTTGCCCTCTGTGGATGAGCAACGATATGTAACAGAAGCCCAGCAACAAATCCAAGCTTTGCTAGACCAACCAGGACAGTATCGCATTAACCAAGTTCGTCAAGCCTTCCAGGATTGTATGACTGATTACTGCGGCGTTTTCCGTACTGAGGCCTTAATGAGTGAAGGATTACAGAAACTAGAAGAAATTCAACAGCAATATCCACAAATTTATTTAGATGACAAAGGAAGTTGCTGGAATACGGAACTTGTGGAAGCTTTGGAATTGCGAAGTTTGATAGTAGTGGGACAGACTATTTTGGCATCAGCGCTAAATCGCCAGGAAAGTCGTGGCGCTCATTTCCGCGAAGATTATTCCGAGCGAGATGATGCTAACTTCCTCAAACATACAATGGCTTACTATTCACCTGCGGGAATTGATATTCAATATCGACCGGTGGCGATTACTATGTTTGAGCCAAAAGAGCGTAAGTATTAGCCAAAAGTAAATTTATGTGAGAAATCGAGGGGACTACAAAAATTTTGTCCACCTCGATTAAAAATATGAAATGATTAAGTTATCAATCAGAACTTAATTGTTTCTGAATCACAGCTATTATCTTTTCTTCCCAAGCCGGATCATTTAATTGTATTGCAGCATCACGATGACGAGATTTTCGTCTATCCATGTAAGCATAAAAGGCTTCCTTATCATCCTTGTGGGTAAGAAAGTAACTCTTTAGCTCTTGGTCGCTCATTGCTGTATAGTTTACCTGATTCATAGTTCTATACTACCATCTGGCTTAATTTCTAGCTCTATTTCTTCATCTTGCCCAGCTAATATAAATATATTGAGCGATCGTTCATCTAATCGCACGATGTGAATTGGCTGGAACATCACATTTGTAAGTTGATGGCAAAGTCTATATAAGGATTGTAGCTGTTCTACTCTTGGTTGTAGCTCGTCATCTGCTAGTTTTTTTATCATAAATATTTATAAATATAAATGTAATATATATAATATAGATATATATAGTAATTTTTTCACAGTTGTGACTCTCACATGCTACTTAAACTTCCAAATTAGCTGACCTTTCTCACCGGGATGTGCTGCTCCCTCTTTGTCGCGCCACTCGAAGTGTATTTCAATTGGCATTTTCAAATTCTTCATTAAGTGCAAAGTGTTACGCCAAGCAAGATTTGAATCTACACCTTGTATTGAAATGTTTACCTCCGGCAGGTAATGAAAACCAGAGTTAATTTTTTCACCCTTAACAACATGAGCAAGGGTTAGCTTCATAAGTTCGTCTACAGAAACTCCCTGTCGAATAGCAAGTTCGTGTGCTGCATCGACGATTTTGTTCCAGTTCGGTCGATGAATTTCCTCACCACCCATAATGGCTCGAAGCACTCTGGTATGCTGCAAATTGCTTACCCCAGGTTCAATAACTCTATCGTTTTCAGTTTCAGAAATTTGCTGAGACTGGTGATGTGCCTCATATTCATTCAGTAACTTCTCAATAACAGTGATAGGTGTATCCTCAAAAGGTACGGCGATCGCTTGGAGCCTCTTGTAAATAGGATCGGGTATTCTGATAACTGGCATCGTATATATTATGCTTTTTTTACATTATAGTTGTAACGCATATACATTAAGATGGCAGCAGCCACATCATGCCAACACAGAAGCAATCGGATACAGCGATATTCCTTTGTCAGTTACTTTCTAATCTGTATCAGTCTATTCAGGTTTTCCGCTACGACCAAAAGTTGAAGACGCTTTATATTCAAGCTGGTTTGAACGATGAGATTGCAATCATAATTGATCAATATGGGAATTGGAAACTTGTTGTATGATGCAGAACCTAAACCAGATGACCAATACTGAACTGAAACGATATCTTTCAGAACATAGAAATGAGGAAGAAGCGTTTCGGGCTGCGTTGCAAGTTTTGATGAGTCGTTGTGACTCTGTTACACAACACCCTTATCCTTTTGATCTAGACAATCCTGAGAGCGAGGTAGAAGCTCTCCTCTTAGAGAAACTCAATCGAACTGAGTGAGAAGCGATCGCCTATATTTTAAATTGAGGCTTAGATAAATAGGTTAGGTGAAACCTTAAAGTAATCACCAAGCATTTTGGCTTGTGCCTTGCTAATCGAACGCTTACCATTAACAACCTCAGACACCACACCGCTCGATCCAATAATACCTACCAAGTCAGCTTGACGGGTTCCACTTGCTTCCATGATGTGTTGAAGTATCTCATGAGGCACAGATAAATCCATCGGGTAGTTCTGTGCTTCATATACTTCAATCAGCTTCACCAGCAATTTATGTAAAACTCGCTGCTCTGGAGTGCGATTTTTCGCAAAAGTTAGACGCTCTACCACCGTTAACACACGTTCATATTCGTCTTCCGTCTCAATTAGCTTGGGAGCAACTTCAGCTAACAGATTGCCATAAGCAATTTCGTCAAAAGTAAAAGTCATCTTTCCATTTGCCTTTATCGTATTCAGTATGTGTAAGAAAGTATTTGTAATAAACTACCAGGTCTTCATAATCAATACCGACAATTAAGCGATAATCATTACCTTTGATATTGAAAACAGTGAAGTTTCCAACTGCTTCAGCATCCTTGTAAATCTTACGAACGTCCTCTAGGTTCTGCCATTCCGTTTTCTTCACAGTTGCATACCAGTTGTCAATCTGTTTCTTGACATCGGGATACTGAGCGGTATCAGTGCGAAGGTTGCGAATTGCAATTAAATGCATTTCTTTCTAGCTTTTTTGCCATATATTTTCAATGAAAAATCAATTACTTCTATAATCTCTCAAAACGAGAGCAAAAAATCAAGAGTATTTATTTGGAGTACAGGTTAGTTCAGCCTAATCCAGCATTGAAAAAGCTGGTGACAATGGTGGCTCACTGGTGTGAGATCCTAGAGACAGTCAATGGAGGCTGAACACAATGGAACAACATCACAAGCCAACGGTTATAATCACAGGTGCCTCTTCAGGGGTCGGTTTGTACGCTGCCAAGGCTCTTGCTGAAAGGGGATGGTACGTAGTCATGGCATGTAGGGATATAGCGAAGGCTCAACTTGCAGCCCAATCTTTGGGAATCCCCCACCAAGGCAGCTACATCATCATGCATATCGATCTCGGTTCAATGGAAAGCGTTCGACAATTTGTGAATAACTTCCGAGCAAGCGGTCACTCCCTAGACGCTTTGGTGTGCAACGCCGCAATTTATATGCCTTTGTTAAAAGAGCCACTGCGAAGCCCAGAAGGCTACGAGTTGAGCGTTGCCACGAATCATCTTGGACATTTCCTTTTGTGCAACCTAATGCTTGAGGATCTAAAGAAGTCATCTTCAGAGCCAAGGCTCGTGATTTTGGGAACTGTCACTCACAATCCAGACGAACTGGGTGGGAAGATTCCGCCGCGTCCTGACTTGGGCGATTTGCAAGGCTTTGCACAAGGATTTAAAGAGCCAATCTCGATGATTGATGGCAAGAAGTTTGAACCCGTCAAAGCTTACAAGGACAGCAAGGTTTGCAACGTGCTGACTATGCGGGAACTGCATCGGCGCTATCACGAGTCAACCGGTATTGCCTTCAGTTCTCTCTATCCGGGATGTGTTGCAGAAACGCCACTATTTAGAAATCACTATCCCCTATTTCAGAAAATCTTCCCATTATTCCAGAAATACATTACTGGGGGATATGTGTCTCAGGATTTGGCGGGAGAACGGGTTGCTGCGGTAGTTGCCGATCCTGAATATAATCAATCCGGTGCTTACTGGAGTTGGGGAAATCGCCAGAAGAAAGATGGCAAGTCCTTTGTTCAAAAAGTCTCTCCTCAAGCCCGCGATGATGAAAAAGGCGATCGCATGTGGGAACTAAGCGCCAAATTGGTTGGACTGGCATGACCGAACAGGACGCAATAATTTGATTTTTACTTCATAAAACTCAATGCTGATGAACCAACAGAACATCGCAAAATTTACATACTAGAACGCGAGACTACACCTCTGAGAAAAGTAATACCTTCCAATTCTTAGAAACCGTAAGGTGCGTTACACTCTGTTAACGCACCAATGTTAATCGTAAAGATATGCGAGAAATTATCTAACCATTTCCGATGGAAACTGCCATGTCTTCCCTAAAAGCGCATTCCCAAACGCTATATGACACGGATTACTTGCAATGGATAGAAACGACTGTGAAAAAATTGCAAAGTCACGACTACGCGAACGTGGACTGGGAAAACCTCATCGAAGAAATTGCCGACATGGGAAGGAGTGAGCGTCGGAGCCTCAAGAGTAATCTGATTGTAATTCTGGTGCATTTGCTCAAATGGCAATTTCAGCCTGAAAAGAGAAGCGGTAGCTGGGAAGGAAGCATTATTGAACATCGTAGACGTGTCAAAGAAGCTCTAGATGATTCGCCTAGTCTCAAATCCTATCTTGAGAGCGTCTTTGTAGAGTGTTATGCACAAGCAGTTAAGCAAGCAAAAGCTGAAAGGGAGCAACGCGAAAAAGTGAGATCGGTGTTTAATTCTCAGTTACATAGCTAGATTCTCAATAAAAACAGGGATTTCGCTGCGATCGCACTATTAAACAGGTCATTTATACCCCTAATTTTTAGCACCTCACAAAATCGCGTTGCTCCCAAGCTGAAACTGGTTTGTCAGTAGAATCCTTTCCTCTGGTGTATCCATATCAGCTACCAGAAGTCACAAATGATGAGTTTTTACCTCAGTAAACACTGAATTAGGCTTATGTGCGCTTCGTTCTCTGTACAGTTATACCTCTCCATTCCCTACTCTTGACTTCTACCTGTAACAAATGTATAATTGACGCGCATAGAAGGGGAGTAGCTGCTGGCAAAAAACATAAAAGCCAGTACATCTGAATCAACATACTGGCGATGAGCCTGGTTCAGATGGCAAGTAATCAATATTTGAAAGCGAGACCTTCACTAAGTTCACACCGAAAAGTGTAAACTTGGTGAGGTCTTTTGGTTCTCATCAAGCTTCACATCGGTAAACGATTTTTCAGGAGCTTGAGAGAGTGTTAACAGCTTTTACCGCAGCTTTATTATTAATTACAGTTTCAGAACTAGGCGATAAAACGTTTTTTATTGCTGTAATTTTGGCAATGCACCACTCGCGGCGGCTGGTGTTTACAGGTGTGACAGCAGCTTTAGCCGCGATGACAATCCTTTCGGTGCTATTTGGACAAGCGGTATCTTTGTTGCCAAAAAGTTATATTCATTACGCCGAAATAGCTTTATTTATTGCCTTTGGTATCAAGCTGTTATATGACGCTAGTAAGATGTCTCCTGCGGCTTGTGATACAGAAGTTATAGAAGAGGCCGAAGCTGCGGTGAAAAAAGCAGATTTGGAGCTACCAAAGCAAAAGACTTCGTTAGCAATTGTCATAGAAGCCTTTGTGTTGACATTCATGGCAGAGTGGGGCGATCGCACTCAAATTGCCACCATTGCTCTAGCCGCAGGTAATAATCCTATTGGAGTCACAATAGGTGCAATTTTAGGACATGGCATTTGTGCTGCGATCGCAGTTATCGGCGGTAAAATGATTGCCGGACGAATTTCTGAGCGTCAACTCACCTTAATTGGCGGATGCCTGTTTTTGGTGTTTGGTGTTATTGCTGCCATTGAGGGAGCATGAGGGGATGACAAGACAAACAAGAGACTTAATTCTTCTTTGTCCCTATTCCCCACTCCCTACTCCCCATTATTTAGGCGTATTTTTCAATGGAGGCGCGGGAGATGCAGCAGGATTAGGGAGGGGGGAAGCCGTTGCTGCATTCTTAATTTCATCTTTGTACTGAGCAGGTGCTAAAGCTGCGGCGCTATCAAACAAAAGTTTTGCATCTGCGTCTTTGCCCTGTTGTTTCAAGAGCATTGCTTTGGCGACAACGGGGCGAAAATCCTTGGGATCTTTCTTAATTGCTTGGTCATATACAGAGCTAGCTTGAGCGTAGCGTTTCTGGGAAGCGTGAACAGAACCTAAGAGCACCTGCACGGCTACTGTATCTACACTTCCAGCCTGAATTGTATTTGCTTGGGCTGCTTTAGAGAGGGTTTCTTGCAGCAAACCAATGGCTGCTTCCGGGCGTTGCTGACTGATTAACAAAGCCACCATTCCTTGCAAAGCCTTCAAATCGCCTGGTTTTGTCTCCAAAATCGAGCGATAAGCTTGAGCGGCTCCTTCGCGATCGCCAATTTGTTGTTTGGCTTGAGCCAGTAGCACTGAATATTCTGACTGTTCGGGATTCAGCTTGGCTAACTTTTCTAAAGGTTCAATCACAACTTGAATATCAGCTGGTTTAACCTCACTTTTTTCTTTTTGACTTAGTAATTGTAGCCGCGCCTGCAATAATCCCTTGAGTGCAGTCTGATTTTCTGGTTCTCTTTGCAAAACCAGTTCATAACCCCGTACTTCGTCTTCCAGTTTTGATTTTTGGTCAGCAGAGGTCAAAGTCCCTCTGGTGCTAGCGGTATTCTGGTTTGAGGGTGGCGTATTATTAAATGCTCCAATTATGGGAATCACTGAAACACCCACAAAAGCAAGAATTGCCAGCGCCAAGACGATTTGAACTATCCAACGATTGCGCGGTTGAGACACAGTTTTGTCTTTCTCCTAAATTTTAATGACATTATCATTTACACAAATCCTAAAGTTAAAAATTTCCAAAACTTTGCGGAATACCGCCAATTGCCTGTGAATTTTATAACAATTAACTATTTACACTGCTAAAGTAAGTGATGACTTTAGGAGGAGCCGTCAGAATTGTAGCTATGATATGCTTCCGAAACTAGTGTAAAGGCGCTAAATTACACATTTAGTGTTTATACACTCAATTTAGCGCCTTTAGTATTGTTATAGAGTACCCTAGTGTGACTTTGTGAAAAGCAAATATACTTTCATCAGTCGCACAAATGCTCTTTCCAGCTGCCTTTGTAAAATCCCACAATGGGATGTGTCTGTGCCGCAAGGAGTTTTTATGAATTCCGACCTGATGCCGTTGCCTGAATCTTCCAATTCTTCTGCCTCTAACCAGGGCCCAACTAACATAGGGTCAGCTGCTAATGTTCATATAGCAGCCAAGTCCTCTAAACCTGAAAATCCGCCTGTTAACCCCATTGAGACTGACTCAAATGGGAACTTAATCAATCGACAGCAACCGATTCCGCCTCCCAGTGAGCCGATGCAATATCGAGCGATCGGGTTAGTTAGGGGTCGCTATCATGCTAGCAGCGAACAATTTACTCAAGGTACGCTGCTGACCACAGATGGTGTAGAACTTAATGCCGTCCTCCTAGGCCGGATTATGAGCTTAGTCAAGAATCATCTAGACTTAGAAAAAGAACACTTGTGGGTAGTATATCCACGTACAAGACAAGAGAATGATACCTTGCACATCCAAATCGTCGGAGTTTGGGAGCCAGAAAATCTGGCAAAAAACTCAACAGATGAAGACGAGTCAGACTTGGAGTTGCAAGAGTTACAGATTCCCGATGATGGCTTATCCGAAAACTCTGAACTAAGTACAATTCCCGTAATTCCCTCATCAGAAGTTGCAGATGGTGGTTTTTCTGTTCGTGGTGAGGTAGTATACCAATCTTTTGACGCTAAGAGCTTGGTAGTCAAAATTAGGCAGGCTGCACGCAAACCAACTGAGAAACCCAAGTATTTTAAATTGAAATTGAGGGGCGTGCTGACCACCAAAGCAGTAGGAAAGTTCTGGGACTTCCAAGCCAAGCGAGAAGCTGACGTTTTGATAGTAGAAAAAGCTGAGGCGATCGCTGACTTGCCCAAAAAACGTAAACCACCATTCAAAGGTGGCCCTCGTGCTGGCGGTGGTGGTGCTGGTGGTAGAAAACCATTTCCCCCCAGACGCAGTGGTGAAATCCCACGTCCTATCAAGAAAACAGGCGCAGGCGGTGACACCTCTGTGGTGTCAAAACCTATACCAAAAACGCCCGCTCCTAAGCCCATCAAGCGACCGAAACCAACTCAAGAGTAGGGAATAGGGGATTAGGGATTGGGGATTGGGTACTGGGGATTAAGGATTAGGGATTAAATTAAATATTAGGGTTCAACTAATTTTTTCCACTCCCCACTCCCCACTCCCCAACATTAAAAATCCGTCCTACGGTCTTGGGGTAGAAAAGATCGCTCCATCGGAATTGGAGAAACTGGTTCTGTCAGGGTAAACGTACCTGCTTCGATCCACTTTTTCAGCTCTAGGGCGACTTGCCTAGAAAAAAACAAACTCGCTAAGGGGGCAGAGCGTACAGCTTTGCCCTCAATGGTGATCCGCCCAGATTTGAGTTGGGCGTAACTCACCAAACCAAAGGTGGGACGGACGCGCCGGGGAATAGAAAAATCTACTATTGGGGCTACTAAGTCTTGATCTTGGACGGCACAGTGTTCAACTACTTGTTCATTTAATACAGGTAGTGGTACACCAACGCCTAACATCAATGAGGGGCCATAGCTTTTGAAGTAACACCCCCGAACCCAATGAGCATCCATTTGCTTGGCATCACCAATTAAAGCTAAAGTGGCGGAAGGCCCAATCGGTGTACGATTAGCTAAACGCTTTTGTAAAGGAAAGTGCTGAGTGCCTTCCCAAGCGACATAGCCAATACCACCGCCTAAAAAAATTCGAGTACCTATACCAACGAGTTGTAAATCGGGATCGTTGAGTAAGGGGGAAATAGCACCGGGGTTAGAGTAAACGGCATTCCCTAAACGCGGTTGTAAAGGGCCGAGATAGGTGAAGAGGGGGCGATCGCCACCATTTACCCCAACAATAAAATTTTGATAAAGATTGCGCGGATTGAATAAATAAAACTGATTAATCGTTTCATTGGTAATTGTAGTTTCAAAACTTGCTCTGGGATAACAATCTGTTACTTGTCCTTGCGCTTTTACGTGTATAGGTTTACCAGCGATCAAATCTTCGATTACATGACCGCCGCCACGTTCTCTAACTTCTTCCCCGTCCGTCGTCTCCACAGCAGAACTCGCACCCAAATATAAATCTACTGCCCCAAACCCAGAGTATGCTGGAACGCCATCTAACCAGCACCGACGAATTTTTATCGGGGGGTCAGTGTGTCCGAGATTGATAATTGCACCACTTGATTCCATTGGCTCAAATGTACCAGTGGTAATTACATCAACTTCTTTAGCAGCTTTAGTAACACCGATTTCTACAACTCGTGCTTTTAATTCTTCAGTTGTCAACACTACCGCACGTTGGCGGCTGATTTTCTCGTTAATTTCTACAATTGTTCGCATTTTATCAGTGCTAGTGTTTCCTGCTGTCTTTCTTTTTGAAGGATATCTTGATAAATCACAGACTCTTGTATAATTTCCTCTCAAAATAGTTGTCATCAATCTCTGCGCGACAGCTTAACACCCTCAAGGAACTTTTACTATAGTTTGCAAATTGCGATCAGTTAGCGCAATTAGTCGTTACAGATCCCCCAATCCCTTTTAATATTCTTGTGGCTACTAAAAAACGAGGGCATAGGCAACTTAACAACTTGCCAATACCCTCAAATAAATATGCTAAGTTTTTGCAGTAGCGTCTAAGTCTAAGTTAGTGCTTGAGCAACTACTGCCGAAAGCAACTCGTTTGCTGCTTGCTTCAACAATTCGGCTTTATCGGTCTGTTCCCAAGGCAACTCTAAATCAGCCCGCCCAAAATGACCATAAGCCGCGACGTCCTGATAAAAACGTCCGCCTCGTTCACTTGGTAAGTTACGTAAGTTGAAGGCATGAATAATCCCCGCCGGACGGAGTTCAAAGTGCTGGTTGATTAATTCCAGTAAGGTTTCTTCATCCACTTTACCGGTGCCAAAGGTATCAACCAGAATGCTTGTTGGTCGCGCTACGCCAATGGCATAGGATAGCTGAATTTCAACTTTTTCTGCCAACCCAGCAGCGACAATATTTTTTGCCACATAACGAGCAGCATAAGCAGCAGAGCGGTCTACCTTCGTAGGGTCTTTACCAGAAAAAGCGCCGCCACCATGCCGTGAATAACCACCGTAGGTGTCAACAATTATTTTCCGTCCTGTCAGACCAGAGTCTCCCTGAGGGCCACCAACGACAAATTTGCCAGTGGGGTTAACTAAAAAACGTGTTTCTTGATTAGGCTTAATTTCAATGTCACCAAAAACAGGTTCGACCACTGCTGACCAGAGGTCTTGTTTAATTTTGGCTTGTACCGCCGTCTCATCCGTAATTTCCCCAATACTGGCTGTATGCTGGGTGGAAATTAGAATAGTATCAATACCGACTGGGCGTCCATCTTCGTAGACCACAGTTACTTGGGTTTTACCGTCAGGACGCAGGTATGATAATTCACCTGTTTTGCGGACTGCTGCCAATCGGCGAGCAATACGGTGAGCGAGACTGATGGGTAAGGGCATCAGTTCTGGTGTTTCGTTACTGGCAAAACCGAACATTATACCTTGATCGCCCGCGCCAATTTTGTCAAATTGTTCATCACTATCTTGTTCGCGGGTTTCTTGGGCGGTATTAACGCCTTGGGCGATATCGGGTGATTGTTCGTCTAAAGCCAGCAGAACGCTGGTGCTGTTAGCAGAAAAACCATTATCGGCATTGGTATAGCCAATTTCGGCAATTTTCTGACGGGCGAGATTGACGAAATTCACATTGGCTTTGGTGGTTATTTCACCAGTGATTAGCACCAAACCAGTATTAACTACTACTTCAGCTGCAACACGGCTGCTGGGGTCTTGTGTCAGTAAAGCATCCAAAATGCTATCAGAAATCTGATCGCAGATTTTATCTGGATGACCTTCGGTGACTGACTCCGAGGTAAATAGATATCGACGAGACAAAGGAAATTCCTCCTGACTTGAGCTTTTTAGCTGAACTAAATGTAGTATTTAGTTCAACTACCTAATTTAACGTGAGTTAGATTAACCTCTGCCTAACTTGAACTTTAGTTCAAGTCTGCCTCTCTCTGACTCAAAGAGACATGGTTTTGGGTAGTAAAACCTTTTAAAGGTCTTTTGATTCGGCTCGTTAGGTGAACACCATATAAGCAGTCGAACTCACATTAATTTATGAAATCATAACAATATTTATACTTCAGTAGTTAGTATCTTATTAATATCGATAAAAACCACTAGTTATCAGGTAAGTATCTGTAAAGAAGATCAATTTATGCTAATTATTTTGTGGTTAAAAGTATTTAATAAGACAAAAAAAGGGGACACTCAGAAGCGCCCCCACAAACTTTGACACAAACACTGCTGCTTTTAAACCTGAACCGCTAACTTTGCTTCCGAAGCTGTTAAGCGCTCATAAGCAGCACGCATTTTCAATCCTGTAAGCACTTGGAAGAAACCAGTACCATTATTGGAACCTGGATACTCGCGGTGCTGGAGTAACAAGTGAGTCAATTCACCCTGATATTTAGTGGATGTATTGCTGAGATGGGTTTCGATATAAATTACTTCTTCCAAGTTGTCAAATTGACCATCGACCTCTAGTACTGAGACATAGCGACCATAGTAAACATCTGAACCGTAGTACAGTTGCATACCAGGGTAGGAACAGGTCAGCTTGCGTCCACAAGGAGTCCAATTAATTGTTGACCCTTCATCAAACAGGTAGGTTGGATCAAAGCCTTCCTTACCTTCGCGCTGGAGCATACGTACCCGCAGGACTCTGCGCTCCGTGTCGTTTTTGATCAAGTTGGTGGGTAATACTTGGAGAACCACATCAGCAAATTCTCTTTGTGGTTCAATAAACTTATCAAAGTCAGGTTTGCGGGAATTGATTTGCGCTAAGACATCTTCGTAGCGATGGCCACGTTCAGCCATATCTCGCTGGATTTTCCAGGCAATTTTAACTTCATCGCTAATGTCAAAATATACACTGAAGTCGATTAGCGATCGCACCCGCTCATCATATAAAGGATGCAGCCCTTCAACAACTATAATGTGATTCGACTCTATCCGCTCTGGCGGATCGAGCAAGCCAGTTTCGTGGTTATAAATCGGCTTATCAATCGCTTGACCACTTTTGAGCGCTTTAATCTGCTCATACATCAGGTCAAAATTGTTTGCTCTAGGGTCTAGTGCCGTTATCCCCGTTTCTTTACGCTGTTTGCGATCTAGGGAATGATAGTCATCCAAGCAAATGACTGTCATTAAATCTTCACCAAACAAATCTATCAAACGACGCAAAAACGTAGATTTCCCGCAGCCAGAGTCTCCGGCTACTCCAATCAGTACCACGCGTTCCGGCTTATTTGTCATAAATCTCCTCTAAAATACTAAAATTGTCTCAATATTTTTTCACACAGCAGATTCTGAAGCCAGGAGTTACCCCTTTGGTTTATCCTGCGTTCTTGCTACCTAGCACATCTATAAGACACCAAGCAAGTAAGCAACAAAAGTAATTAAGTTGCTACTCGTCGGACTAGCCTGAATTTTGGTGCCGGTAAGTATTTAATCCTAGTGGTATATTTGATTTTAACAGAAGGGGGTATCCCATACAAGATTGCTGTCAAGAAGAATTAGGGTAGTTCATGAATCATTTTTTTGTTGATTTAGTTGTTAATTTAAAAATGGGGATCAGCACCGCCCATCAGCGTTGCGCCTTTATCAGTCTGCCACTTGTGACTATAAACAAGATTAGAAGGTATAATTTATTATTGCCGCGAATTTTTTGATATTCCTAAATTGTAATTCCTGCTCGACAATACTTAAATATATTCAAAGCAAAAATCTATCCAACGAATGAGCAAAGAACTTGCATTAGTCAAATTATTGGCTGTAAATTTATAGATATTGCTCAGATAGAAGCGTTGACGTTATGGCAAAGTACTGATACGGGTTGACAGATTTTTCACATCAAGTGAAACTGATTACAGTTGCTAAAATCACGGTTCTCTATGGTCGTTATGTTTGTAGCTTGAGTTGTCAGAGTCATGTCATTATCCATAGACAGGTCATGAATATAGCTAACAATATTCCGAGATAGTAGATTTAAACAAGTAAAACCAATCAGAAGAAAACCTTCCCAAATTGGCATTTGCGATTTAAACTCTTGGAGTAGGCAAGCGCAACCGCAATTTTTGGAAGTCAACTCAGCAGTAGCTTCCACTAATAATCGAATCAAGCTTCCTACAATATCTGCCCTTTTAAGTTGCTCGTTGGGTAATAAAGTAAAAAACTATCTCCCTGATGGGGGTGGTAGTTAACGAAAAAAAGATTAAATTGACTCATTATTAACATTCTCCACAAGACTTATCCTTTACCTTAGAAGGTGAACAGGTGTGTTTTTTGCTATGCCTGCATGTCTTTGGTGAGTGTACTTAGCAAGGCATTAATTTAATGATGCCGTTTTTCCTACATGGCCAGTTTTGTGAAACGAAAATCCGGTAAACTAAAGCTGGCAAGGTAGGGGAATAGTTTTTTTTTGAAAAACGGTTAAGTAAATTATCGGAGTGGTAGAACGAATGTACAATCAAGGTGCTGTTGAGGGTGCTGCCAACACAGAATTAGGTAGCCGCATCTTCCTTTATGAAGTGGTGGGTTTGCGTCAAAGCGAAGAAACTGATCAAACTAACTACCCAATTCGGAAAAGTGGCAGTGTGTTCATCAGAGTGCCTTACAACCGGATGAATGAAGAAATGCGACGTATCACTCGTCTAGGCGGCACAATTGTTAGCATCCAACCTGTAACTGCGCTACAGCCAGTTAATGGTAAAGCCTCACTTGGGAATGCTACAAGCGAAGTCAGCGAGTTAGCTACATCTGGGGAAACTGCTAACAGTGAAGGGAATGGTAAAGCCACACCTGTGAATGCTCATAGTGCTGAAGAGAACAAGGACAAGAAAGGCAACACCATGACTCAAGCGAAAGCCAAAAAAGACCACGGTGACGTTCCTGTTAACACTTACCGTCCCAATGCTCCGTTTATTGGCAAGGTAATATCTAATGAACCGCTAGTCAAAGAAAGCGGTATTGGTATTGTTCAACACCTTAAATTTGACCTATCTGGTAGTGATTTAAAGTATATAGAAGGTCAAAGTATTGGGATTATTCCACCGGGATTGGACAAGAACGGCAAGCCGGAAAAACTTAGACTATATTCCATCGCCTCAACTCGTCATGGCGATGATGTAGATGACAAGACAGTATCACTGTGTGTCCGCCAGTTGGAGTACAAGCACCCAGAAACTAGCGAAACAGTCTACGGGGTTTGCTCTACGCACCTGTGTTTCCTCAAGCCAGGGGAAGAGGTAAAAATTACAGGGCCTGTGGGTAAGGAAATGTTGTTACCCAATGACCCTGATGCTAATGTCATCATGATGGCAACCGGAACAGGTATTGCGCCGATGCGGGCTTATCTGTGGCGTCAGTTTAAAGATGGGGAAAGAGCAGCTAACCCAGAATACCAATTTAAAGGATTCTCTTGGTTAATATTTGGCGTACCAACAACTCCAAACCTCTTATATAAGGAAGAACTGGAAGAAATTCAACAAAAATATCCTGATAACTTCCGCCTCACTGCTGCTATCAGCCGCGAACAGAAAAATCCCCAAGGCGGTAGAATGTATATTCAAGACCGCGTAGCAGAACATGCTGATGAATTGTGGCAGTTGATTAAAAATGAAAAAACTCACACCTACATCTGCGGTTTGCGCGGTATGGAAGAAGGTATCGATGCAGCCTTAAGTGCTGCTGCTGCTAAGGAAGGCGTGACCTGGAGTGATTACCAGAAGCAAATCAAAAAAGCCGGTCGCTGGCACGTAGAAACATACTAAATTAGTCATTAGTCATTGGTCATTAGTCACTTGTACTGAGCGACTTGTGCCGAGCAAAGCCAAGGTAAGTCGGAGTATTAGTTTTAGACAAAGGACGAAGGGCGAAGGACAAATGACGAAGGAAGCAGGATAATCAGTAGGTAGGGCAAACGCTCTACCTACAATTGTTATTGGTGAAATTGGGTGCAAAATGGGTGTGAAACTAGGAATACTGGGATTAGGCACCGTGGGAACGGGAACAGTGCAGTTGTTGCAAGATAGCGCTGGGCGTCACCCATTGTTGCAAGAGATAGAAATTTATCGGGTGGGAGTGCGATCGCTTGACAAACCCCGTGCAGTAGAATTGTCTACGGAAGTCTTAACTACAGATTTAGAATCAATTGTCAACGATCCGGTGGTAGATATAGTTGTCGAGGTGATGGGCGGACTGGAGCCGGCGCGATCGCTAATCCTCAAAGCCTTAAGTAATGGTAAGCATGTAGTCACTGCCAATAAAGCAGCGATCGCCCGCTTTGGGGCAGAAATTTTCACAACTGCCAATCAAGCTGGCGTATACGTCATGTTAGAAGCTGCTGTGGGTGGTGGTATTCCGGTGATTCAACCCCTAAAGCAGTCTTTAAGTGTTAACCGTATTCATACCGTAACTGGGATCGTGAACGGTACAACTAACTACATCCTGACGCGGATGCAAACAGAAGGCAGCAACTTCAATGATGTCTTAGCTGATGCCCAACGCTTGGGTTATGCTGAGGCTGACCCTACAGCTGATGTCGATGGCTTAGACGCAGCAGATAAAATTGCTATTCTGGCATCATTAGGCTTTAGTGGACGCATCAACCTACAAGATGTTTATACCGAAGGGATTCGGCAAATCAGCAAGACAGATATTGCCTACGCCGAAAAATTGGGATTTGTGATTAAATTGTTAGCGATCGCTAAACGTGATACTCCCTCATCTCCTCTCTCTGTGAGAGTTCACCCTACATTAGTGCCCCAAGCCCACCCTTTGGCTAGTATCAACGGCGTTTACAATGCCATTCTTGTGGAAGGAGAACCCATTGGGCAAGTAATGTTTTTTGGCCCCGGTGCTGGTGCTGGTGCAACCGCCAGTGCTGTGACATCAGATATTTTAAATCTAGTTGCTGTCCTCAAAACCAATACAGCAGTTGCAAATCCATTATTAGCTTGTGGACATCAGGAATATTGCCAAATTGCGCCGATGGCAGAATTGATAACTCGGTTTTACGCTCGTTTCCTCACGAATGACCAACCGGGAGTTATCGGAAAATTGGGGACTTGCTTTGGTAACTATGGCGTCAGCTTAGAGTCAATTGTCCAAACTGGCTTTCAAGGGGAACTAGCAGAGATTGTGGTTGTTACCCATGATGTACGGGAAGGCAATTTTAGGCAAGCTTTGGCAGAAATTCAGAATTTGTCAGCGATCGAAAGCATTCCCAGCTTACTGCGTGTACTTTGAGATTAGTCGGGAATGAGGCTCCTCATAGCTCAACAATTCACTATCTCTAAAAAACTCTTTTTTCATTCTGAATTTTGA
The DNA here is from genome assembly GCF_964245445.1 of uncultured Nostoc sp. Taxonomy (GTDB): domain Bacteria; phylum Cyanobacteriota; class Cyanobacteriia; order Cyanobacteriales; family Nostocaceae; genus Nostoc. The sequence goes on along the minus strand of NZ_CAXTNE010000028.1, from coordinate 6,234 downwards.
ATTTTGAATTGCTTATGACCTCTGCAACCGATCCATCCACCGCCCTCACCCCGTTCCCAGACCATACGCAGCTACCAGAGTCTGACGGTACTTTCGTGAAAAATTGGCAAGAGCATCCCCAAAGCATCTTACTCACTGACTCGATTACACCTGTTCTGAAACAATTACATCCTGAAGACCAATATTGTATAGGTCAAGACTTAGGTATTTACTGGCGCTTGACAGACCCGCCAGAACGAGGAGCAGAAGCACCAGATTGGTTTTATGTAGGAAATGTACCGCCCTTGCTCAATGGACAAACGCGGAGGTCTTATGTACTCTGGCGAGAATTTATTGCCCCTATGATTGCCTTGGAATTTGTTTCTGGGGATGGTAGTGAAGAACGAGATAAAACCCCTTGGCAGGGCAAATTTTGGATTTATGAGCAAGTAATTCATCCGGCTTATTATGGCATTTATGAAGTGAATAAAGCCAGTGTAGAAGTTTATAAATTAATTGGTGGACAATATCAGTTATTAGCAACAAATGAGCGCGGACATTATTCGATTACGCGCTTGGGAGTTGAGTTAGGTTTATGGCATGGAGTTTATCAAAACGCCCAATTACCCTGGTTGCGTTGGTGGGATTTGCAGGGTAATTTGTTGTTGACTGGTGAGGAAAGAGCCGAACAGGAATCTCAACGAGCTGAACAGGAAAGAGAAAGAGCCGATCGCTTAACTGCTCAATTGCGTAGACACGAAGTGGCTTGTCGTTAGACATCGCTTGGTATTGAACCAGAAGTATAGGTTTTTAGCTTTAAGGTGCGATCGCTCTGATGTTACCGGAGGCGATCGCGCTAATTTTCTATTTGCTTAGATAAGATAAACAAGTAATAAACTAGACACGTAGAGGCGCAAAATTTCGCGTCTCTATCATTTTGAAAGATAGTAGCATTGAAATATGCCAGTTAAAAAGCTCCATTTGGTGATGTAGTAACACCAAGCATCACTAATAACTGAGTGAACAAACAAGTGTTAATACTAAGGAGTAAGCGCTGTGACAGATTTAAGTAACTACAATGCAGAATTAGCTGATGAAGAAACTTTAGAAGAAGAACAAGAGGAAAAAGTTACTTTCCAGTATGACCCTGATAAAATTAACATTGTAACTAGGGAACCAACAATAGAGTTATTGCTTAAAAGAATCAATGAAGAAGCCCTTGATTTAGCACCTGATTTCCAACGTCATGCGGATATATGGAAAGAAGATGCCCAAAGCAGGCTTATAGAATCTATTATTATCCGCATCCCCATACCAGCATTTTATATAGATGCTACTAATGAAGATAAATGGTTAGTAGTCGATGGATTACAGCGTCTATTTGCACTAAAGCGTTTTATTCTCGATAAAAAACTCAAACTATCTGGATTAGAATATCTTACAAATTTAGAAGGTAAAACCTACGATCAAATTGATCGCAGATACCAACGCCGCCTTGAAGAAACTCAACTAACAGTATATTTGATCGAAAAAGGCACACCTCCAGAAATTAAATATAACATTTTCAAACGCATTAATACAGGAGGGCTTGCTTTATCTCCTCAAGAATTACGCCATGCTCTTAATCCTGGAAAGGGAACAAAGTTTTTAACTAAACTTGCTGCATATCCAAAATTTCAACAGGTAGTTAAACTTGGAGATAAGCGGATAATGCGTATGGATGATCGGGAATTTATACTAGGTTTCTTAGCCTTTACTTTGACTTCTTATAAAGATTATGCCGACAACAGAGATACTTTTTTAAGTAAAGCACTATCTAAGACAAATAAACTCTCTGAAACAGAGCTAAATAACATTGAAAATAATTTCCAAAAAACAATTATAGCTAACTGGAACATCTTTGGCAAAGATGCATTTCGGAAAATATCTAATTCTCAGAAAAGACAGTTTCCTATAAATAAAGCTCTATTTGAATCTTGGTCAGTACTTCTGAGTAAATTAAGTGATGATAAAATACAAATTTTAACAGAGAGAAAACAAAAATTGATTGATAAATTTAAGACATATATAGACAATGATAAAGATTTTTTAGAATCTATATCTCAGGCTGCTGAGAAAGTACAGTATAGATTTAGTACTATAGAAAAAATAATTCATGAAGTGCTTTAATGATTCGTTTTCTTCGCCTGATCAACTTCAAACGTTTTGATAATCAGTTCCTTGAGTTTAGACCTTTAACATTAATTTCTGGTCTCAATAGCACTGGTAAATCTTCTGTACTTCAATCACTACTACTACTACGTCAATCATATCAACAGGGTTTATTGCCAAAAACTGGCTTGGCGCTAAACGGTGACTTAGTAAATATTGGTACGGCACAAGATGCCCTACATGAGAGTGCTAAAGATAACCATATAAGCTTTGAGATTATTTGTGAAAAGTATGAAGCTATATGGGATTTTAATTACAACCCAGAAAAAAAACAAGAAGATGTATTAAATGTGATTTTAGAACCAAATGACTATGAAATCTATAAATCAAATATTTTTAGTAAATATTTTCACTACCTTCAAGCAGAACGTATCGGCCCACGTTCATTTAATGAAATGTCTGATTATCAAGTCAGACGACTTAGACAAATTGGTACTAAAGGAGAATATACAGCCCATTTTCTTTATATTTATGGAGATGAATCAATTCCCATCGCCAATCTCAGCTATCCACAAGCAAAATCAATGAATCTGATAGATCAAGTGGAAGCATGGATGAGAGAGGTTAGTCCTGGTATACGTATTAAAATAGAAGCTAACTCAGCAATGGGTTTGGTGACTATAAAATATTTTTATGGAGATAGTAATCGTTACCGTGCAACCAATGTTGGTTTTGGAATTACTTACACTTTATCAATTATTGTAGCTATACTTTCATCTCCTCTTGATACACTAATTCTAGTTGAAAACCCAGAGGCTCATCTTCATCCCAGAGGACAGGCAAAAATGGGTGAATTGTTAGCACTGGCTGCTAGTTGTGGTGTTCAAGTGGTGATAGAAACTCATAGCGATCATGTTTTAAACGGAATTCGTCTTGCTGTTCATGGCGGTATTATTCCCCCACATTATGTCCAGTTGCATTACTTTCAGCAACAAGAAAAACAAGGACAAGCTTTGACAGAGGTAATATCACCAAAAATTGATCGTAATGGCAGAATTGATTATTGGCCTGATGGATTTTTTGATGAATGGGAAAAAGATTTAATAACTTTACTTAAGCCAAGGGATGCGTAGCAGATGGACTTGGAAATGGTATTGAATGAGTTATCTTTGCGATCTGCTGCTAATGATATTAATATGGCTAAACAAAGAATGTCAGAATTAATTCTGACCGCACGTGAAGCAGCAGAGCTAGGTGTTAAGCCAATAATTCGCACTAATCATGAGTTTTACAATACTGTATTAGCAGATAATTACTCGTTATCTAACTGGTTAGTAGATAAAACTGTAAATAGAGACGATATACGATTTATTCTGACAGCAGCAAAGACACCTTATCTCGAAGATATTCAAGATTCAGATATTGAAAATAAAAATATCCTCTCAGATTTTCTCTATGAAGGAGAAAAAAGCGAAGGCTTGGGAATTGCCTATCTACTTGAATCGTTAGCATTAAGCATAAACTCAGATCAAAAATGGGAATTTAATAGCATTTCACTGGAATATACTTGGCTTGAATATGATAATTTGAATTTAGAGACAGTCACAGTTACTCATGCTAGTACCATACAAAACGTAAAGGAAAATCTTTCTTGGATACAGGAACGGCTGAAAACAGGGGTTCGTGATGGTTGCAATTTATGGCAACGTAAAAAAGATTTATTTCCCTCTCTCAGCTTTTGTGAAAGTGTCGGTCAACAAATACAAAGCCTTGGCAATGGTAGCCCTATGTTACGACAAATTGTCAGAAAGTTGTTTGAACTAGAAAACTGTTGTAAAACTTGGAGAGATGGAGATTTTGATTTAGACCTTGTTGCCAGTAAAGTTACTCCAGAAAGTGACTCTAGGCTTCAAAGTTTAGAGGATAAGCTAACCTTTAAGTGTCCTGATGATGTGTATCGTATATTCAGTTTACACCTAAGAATGACTGGTGCAGGGGCTTGGCGGCTTCATTTTTCTACAGAATTAGGGCTTGGCAAAATCATCATTGGGTACATCGGGCCAAAAATCCAATAATTTTAAAGCCTAATCATAAAAAGCGATCGTCTACGCTTGCTAAACTAAAAAACAACCCTTACTCCTGCAAAGGTAGCTTTATGACCTCTGCAACCGATCCATCCACCGCCCTCACCCCGTTCCCAGACCATACACAGCTTCCTGAATCTGACGGTACATTCGTGAAAAACTTTCAGGAACATCCCCAAAGCATTCTCCTAACGGACTCGATTAAACCGATATTGCAAAAACGTCATCCTGATGGGCAATACTGTATTGGTCAAGATAGCGGTATCTACTGGCGGATAACTGACCCCCCAGAAAAAGGCGCAGAAGTACCAGACTGGTTTTATGTAGGGAATGTACCACCTACTCTGGATGGACAAACGCGCAGGTCTTATGTACTCTGGCGAGAGTTTATTGCCCCATTGATTGCCTTGGAATTTGTCTCTGGCAATGGTAGTGAGGAGCGAGATAAAACTCCGTGGAAAGGAAAATTTTGGATTTATGAGCAGGTGATTCGTCCTCCCTTCTACGGCATTTATGAAGTGAATAAAGCCAGCGTGGAAGTTTATGAATTAATTGGTGGACAATATCAGTTATTAACCGCAAATGAACGGGGACATTATCCCATACATCCTTTAGAGGTTGAGTTAGGAATTTGGCAGGGACAATATTACAATATGGAATTACCTTGGCTACGCTGGTGGGATTTACAAGGTAATTTGTTGTTGACGGGCGAAGAAAGAGCCGAGCAAGAACGCCAAATATCTGAACAGGAACGCCAAAGAGCCGATCGCTTAACTGCCCAATTGCGATCGCTAGGCATCGAACCAGAAGTCTAATCTTTACCTATTTATTCACATCCAGCAACCGGGAAGTTTCTAAGCGACTCATCCACTTTGCGAAATAAACTCGATTCGCTTTTTCCTCGGATGGATCTTTAGTATCTATTGGATAAGGCGCTAGTCCTAAAATCGCTGCTGTGGTCACGCAAAACATCGATTTTTGGAAAGTCATACAAATTTGCACTCGCAAATCATCTTCACCCCGAAGACTGCGACGATAAATTTCATGCAAGTACTCTGGAAGATAATGACGCATATCTTGCATCAACAAGGTAGGAGGAATACCTGCACCGCCGATGGGTAAAGGATCGGCGTATAATGCGCCATACTGGAATCGACTTTGATCTGGGGATATTTGATAAGCTTGAGCGTTGTATGAAACTGTGCCCTGGAAAGGTGTTCCCCTAAAGAAAACTGCTTCTACATAAGGTATTGCTGTGTCTGCTAAGAAAGTCAAACCAACGTCTTTAGGAATGATTTCATAGAGTTTTTCCCGAACTTTGACAGTGTAGGTAATTGGCTTGGATGCATTTTCCACTAACCCTGCTTTAATATGGTCTACAATTTGGGGAATTGATTTGATTTCGCCTTTGTCGTAGCGGTCTGATAAGCTGAGGAAAATATCAGCCATGACTCGCCAAAATTGACCTAAACCAGTGTAGTAAGCAGAAACGCGTAACTGTTCGGTCAAAAAGTCTGGAAACAGTTGGTTAATGCCTAAAATTAAAGGATTATTTTTAAATTTAGCTGTGATGACAGCTTGTGCTTTTTCTTGAAATTCTTTTGTATCTAAATATGTATCTAAACCGCCGCCACCGTGCCACATCATGCCTTTCATGCAATACTCGGCATATTCAAAATTAATGCGATCGTGCCACCAGTGACGAAGTAATTTCTGAAAAGATACTTCTCCATTAAAGTATTTAAAAAATGGGAAAAATACTAAAAACTGATGTTCGGCAATATAATTCAGATTTATTGAATAGGCATCTATAACTACGCCATAGCTTTTGAGAATACCAACTACTTCCACCACATTTTCTGGACTATCGGAAAGTAATGCCTGTCCTGTTTGCAGGCGTTCAATAAACTCAGGCAAAGGTTCGTTTGTGAATTTCTTTCTAATAGTTACCATTGCGATTTCTCCATAAAGTATAGGGCATTGGGCATGGGGCATTGAGCACGAGAAGAGGCAGAGGGGC
>NZ_CAXTNE010000027.1:36365-45663 GCF_964245445.1 uncultured Nostoc sp. | reverse complement strand
TATTTATGCTCAATGTTTTATATTTATTTCGAGCCTCAAGTGCCAGAAGAAATAATGCGTTCAAGCTTTCAGTAGCCCTAAATTTATTTATGGGGTTCTCCCTTCTGCCCCTTGTCCCCTGCCCCCTTTCCTCTTCTTCAATTCCTAATTGAAAACTCAGGAGTAGGTTGCATTGAAACTTGTATCTGATCCAGCGATCGCTAACAAAATTCGTAAAATGAATCAACGGGTACGGTGGCAAGATCCGTTAATTGTAGAACGGAACATCGACCAAACTCGACTGGTGTTGGAGGATGGCCAAACAGACAATTCTGAGTTCTCATTTTTAGTTGTAGGTGATAGTGGTTCCGGCAAGCACCGGGGACACAATCCCCAGCGAAAGGTGGCTGAACTTATGTTGCCCCATCACAGCGAATGCCGTTTTATGCTGCATACCGGGGATGTGATCTATTTAGTGGGATCGAGTGAATACTATCAGCAGAACTTCATCCAGCCTTACCAAGAGTTTCTCTTGGGGGGAGAGCATTCTCAAAGGATTGCTTATGACCAGATGATTTTTAAGCTGCCCATTTTACCTGTACCGGGTAATCACGATTACTATAACTTGCCGATTCTATTGAGCTTGGCCTCTCTGACAACATTACCCATTCGCCGCCTGTTGCGATCGCGCTTAGACCTAGATGTAGGCTTGCATGGTTCAGGAACGGGTGAAGCCTACGCACGGGCATTTCTGGACTATCTTCAAGCGTTTCAGCTTCCAGGAGAGTTAAATAATCATTTAAATCAGTACTACACAGCTAAAACAGATACAGGTTATTGTCTCAGCTATGAACCTGGGCACTTTACTCGCCTTCCCAATCGCTACTACACTTTTCGCTATGGCGGTATTGATTTCTTTGCCTTGGATTCAAATACATTTAACGATCCACCACCGCTACCTAAAACAAAACAAGGCAATGCCGATCGCAGAATTTTAGAAAAACGTCGTGAAGATTTGGAGCAAGAAAAGCTGCAAATCATTGAAACCTCAGCCAAGCTTCGTCCAGAAAACCCTATTGAAGCTGACCAATTAGACGACTACCACGCCAAGGTGTCACAAATTGAAGAAATTATTGTTGATATCAAAAAGCAATTAGCTACTGATAAAACAACGCTGACTGACACTGAACAACTAGACTGGCTCAAACAAAAATTAATTGAATCTTGGAATAACTCTGAAGTTCGGGGAAGGGTGATTTATTTCCATCATCCACCTTATGTAACTGAAGCAACAAAGTGGCAGCAAGCACAAACTCTGATAATTCGCGATCGCCTCCGTAGTGTGTTAGATGCAGTAGCTAAAGAAATAGGTTCTCTAACTCAGGGGCGTTCTTTGGTTGATTTAGTATTAAACGGTCACGCCCACTGCTTGGAACACCTGGAGACAATGGATACAGGACACGCTGATTCTCATATCCACTGGATTGTTTGTGGCGGTAGCGGGTTTAGTTTGCGACGCCAACGGATTGAGGGAGTAGATTTAATGGAGGAAAATAGATTAGTGGCGCGATCGCATCTCTTCATTGGTCGCAATGGTCAAGGTTTTCAAAAGCGACGACCTTACTCAGGTTTACGTATTGACGTTAAAGGCGAAGGCCATCCTAAGTTTATTGTCCGTCCCTTGGTTTCCGAATGGTATCAGAGGCAATGGCATGATCGTGAACTTGAGCCGTTAATTATCTAATGGTTTATCGCATTAGTTTTGTAGTGAGGACTAAAGTCTTCAAATATTCAAGCACTAAAGTGCTTACTACAAACCTATCAAAACTAATGGGACAGACTACCAGCTTCCACTTGTTTTACTCTGTTTCTTTATTGTAATGCCAACTTTTCGTGCAGCCGAATTACCTTGACTTTAGCAAGCGGGGATAGTTAGCTTTTTTAAAAGCTAAAGCGGAATCTTAGTCACAAGAATAGTACCGCAATTTTAGGAATTGACTCAATGCTTGAATGGATAACTAATACTATCAACTATTTTGGCTATTGGGGAATCGCCCTACTAATGTTCCTAGAGAACCTTTTTCCCCCGATCCCTTCAGAATTGATTATGCCACTGGCTGGATTTACAGCAAGTCCATATCAACCAGGGGGGGCAAAGCTGAATTTCATTGGTGTGTTTTTTGCAGGACTTCTGGGTTCTGTATTAGGGGCACTTATTTGGTATTATCCAGGTAAGTTTTTGGGCGAAACCCGTTTGAGAGCTTGGGCTGACAAGTATGGCAAATGGCTGGCTATATCCAGTAAAGATATCACTAAGGCCAAAGAATGGTTTGACCAACAAGGTAGAAAAGCAGTATTAATTGGTCGCCTTGTACCAGGAATCCGCACCTTGATTTCTGTTCCCGCAGGTATCAGCAATATGCCATTGCTACCATTCTTGTTTTACACAACATTAGGTAGCGCTGCTTGGGTAGGTTTGCTAACATACTCAGGATACGCATTAGGTAGTCAGTATGAACTTGTGGACAAGTACCTTGCTCCTGTGTCCAAAATCGTACTTGGCGGTTTGGTTCTAGTATTTGTTTTTTGGATATTCAAGCGCCAGTTAAGACGTACTAGAAAATGAAACACGGACGCTTTTGGTTTGAAAGCAGTGAAAGCAGGGGTTACATCTGGCCAAAATTCGCCTACACTATGCCAAATAATACTAGATGTGCGAAGGCATAAGCTTATCGGAGGTATCGCCCAAATTAATTTTTGGCGTATTTCTAGCTACACTTGACGCAACCTAGAATTTCTGGTTGCTCGCATTTTTGTAAGATGAGCATGACAACTTTTTACAGTTAAGTTTGAACTAGGAGCTTTCATGACAGACCAACCTTCCGCCGCAACCCCTATCAATGCCGCTGCTATACCGATGAATAGAGTGTCGGCATCCACTCCCATAAATGCTGTTAATAATCCCATCCAAAACCCAAACCCAAACCTTCCAGGAAAAACCATTCTCAGTGTTGACTTAGGCAGAACTTCCACAAAAACTTGTGTGAGTCGTGAACCCGGTAATGTGGTATTCGTACCTGCCAACGTCAAGCAGATGTCAATAGAACAAGTACGCGGCGGTGTTTTTGAAGCTAGGGCTACTGACCCTTTAATGGATTTGTGGCTAGAGTATCAAGGCAATGGATATGCTGTTGGTCAACTAGCAGCAGATTTTGGGGCGAATTTAGGAGTTGGCCAATCTAAGGTAGAAGCTGCACTGGTAAAAGTGTTAGCAAGTGCTGGCTACTTCAAACTCAAAAATGATATATCAGTCGTACTAGGTCTGCCTTTTCTTTCCTTAGAGCAATTTGAAAAGGAAAAAGCCCAGTTGATTAGCCAAGTAGGCGGCCCTCATGTGTTGAACTTCCGAGGCGAATCTATATCGCTGAACGTCAGTAAGGTATGGGTAATGCCAGAGGGCTACGGCAGCTTGCTGTGGTCTGAAGCTCAACCGAAGAAAAGCCCTGGTAGTCCCGATTTTACAAAAATATCGGTGGCGATCGTTGATATTGGACATCAGACCGTCGATCTTTTGATGGTAGATAACTTCCGTTTTGCCAGAGGTGCTTCTAAGAGCGAAGACTTCGGTATGAACAAGTTTTATGAATTGGTGTCCGCCGAAATCGAGGGAGCAGATAGTCAATCTCTAGCTCTGATTTCCGCTGTGAATAAACCCAGAGGTGAACGCTATTACCGTCCTAAAGGCGCAAGCAAGCCCACCAACCTAGACGATTTTCTTCCCAACCTTACGGAGATGTTTTCGCGCGAAATCTGTAGCCGTGTGCTAGCCTGGTTGCCAGAACGTGTCACCGATGTGATTCTGACTGGCGGGGGTGGTGAGTTCTTCTGGGACGACGTTCAACGTCTGCTCAAAGAAGCAAAAATTAATGCTCATTTAGCAGCACCTTCACGACAGGCGAATGCTTTGGGGCAGTATATTTATGGAGAGGCACAATTATCCTCCAATCGCGCTGCTAGGGCATAAAGCTGATGTTCCAATGGTCAAAAAAGGTAGTTAAATCCGTCACGTTCAACCCAGAGCTTGCTGATGAAAGCTTGTTAGCGCAAGTAGAAAGTTATTTGGACAAACAACCAGACAAGACTTTCAGCGACCTCTGTAAAGAAGCCTTATGGCAATCTTTATGTGTACCGGAATCTGTACAACCTGCTCCACAAACAGCAGCAACAACACCGATTGAACAGCAAATCGGTGAACTGCAACGTCAAGTGGCTGGACTTGAGGAACGTTTTTTTGCCAAGGGATCTAATCGTTTGGAGGCGATGGAACACCATCTACTGCAACTTTCTCAACAAGTTGCACAACTGGCGATCATAGTCAATGATCGATCGTTCATTCAGTCTCCAACTCAATTAGAAGTAGTAAATAATACTTCTTATTCTGTTGCTACCCCTCCTCAAGAGGTTGACCCCGTAATCAGTCGCCTTAGTCAGTTTCTCGATGATTTTTAAGAAACAATCGCGTTTGTGAGCAGTTTTTGCTCTTCTTAACAATCCTTAATAATATTATCTATTAAGGATTGTTAATGTTTATATTTGTGTACATGAAGCGATCACTCATAATAGGGAATCATCACAGCAATCCGAGTTGATCTGTTCTAATATTCTTGCGAACAATTGGAATTCGTCAAGCTATGCCTGATTTTCGAGATTGCATGAAGAATAATTTATAACCATTTGTAATCTTTACGCCTTACTTCAGTAAGCTCTCGACAGATTATGATAGAAATCTAAGGCTTTCTGAGAAAGGTGATCGCTCATGACTACTGAGACAAATCCAACAGCATTGTAGACTGGGAACCCCCGATTGATGCGCCCTACAGATTTAATTTTTGATTATGGTGAACCCTTGAAATCAAATCGCCAGCGTATTGCTATGAATGTCTTGATTTGCTCTTTGCAACAAACTTGGGCTGATCGCAATAATTTTTTTCCTGAGGACAATATGTTTATTTATCAGCACCGGGTTTTTGTTGAAATCCTTGGTTGCTCTAATTGATTATTAGAGCATTTTTTCTTTGAGATACTCTATAAGACTTATTTTGTAACAGTAATATATAAAAAAAACAAGTAATTATTATATATTTAGGAGAAGACGGTTCCTGGGTAACTGAATGTCCTACCTTACCTGCTTGTATTAGCAAAAGAAAAACGAAAGGAGAAGCTATTAGTCTAGCATACCTCAATTGTCTAAAGACCAAACTTTAAAGTCTTCATACTTAAAGTCATATACCTCTGATTTATTACTGCTATCGCTGCTGACTACTAAATAAATTTGTCCCACTCCTTCTAGTAATGAAATATCCATTGTGGCAACACGTTCATCATTTACAAATAAAATAGCTTGCTTATCTTTAACAATTAGGCCTAATTTATTTGGGTTATTGTTTGATATATTGAGGTTTGGCACGTTATTGGATGCTATTGGCGTACTTGCATCTAATTTCCAACGTTTATCAGATGTCACACACAAAGTATACACGTAGCGCTGGTTATCGCCCAATTTTGCTGTTTCTCGAAATGAAAAACCATATTTCCATTTAATATTTGTAGTATTTGTAGGATTATATAATGTTACTTCAGTAATAAAGTTGCTACGCTTTATTCCCGTAGAAACTACAGCAGTTCCGCCATCAGCCTTAGAAGGTATAATCGACTGCTGTGGAGGCAGAAGGGGTTCATGTGTCCGTGTTATTAACTTGTACTTGGCTTCCAGTGACTGAGATGGCAGCCAAACATATTCATAAGTCGGATACCCTACTAACCCAATTAGCACAATTGCACCACCTGCGATCAATTTTTTTTTACCCAGCACAATCTTTTCAAATAGTGACTGAGGCTGTGATAGAGTTCTTCTAGTTATGTCTATTCTCCGTTTAGAACTAAGTTGATTTCTCGAAAGAATTCTCTGCTCAATTGGCGCTATATCTTCATTTCTAAGCCCCAAAATCTGCTGATAACGTTGCAAATCATTGCGCGTATAATCGCTGAGAGTCGGTTCGCCTGCAATCGCATCAACTAATGCTTGCTCATATTGCTGTAATTTTTGCTTGTAATCTTGATAAGGTTTTAAAACCTCAGTTTCAATTACGGCAGTTTCTTCAGTGACTAATCCCAAATTCTGGCGTAACGCATCTAAAATTTTGCGACCAATAATAGAAATCTCGCCTCGACTGGCATAAATCTCAACTTCTTTGCGATACCTCAGTTTTGGATCGCCAGTTGGTGCTTTAGCTAAAAGAATTTTGAATCCTTCGCTATGTGCATAGATTTCTGGTTGCATCGCTGGAGCTGCTTCTTGAACTTTCTTTTTAGCGTACTCATGCAATTCGTCAATAGAAACTGCACCATCATTATCTAAGTCTGCTGCTCCTGTTTCAATACCCTCAACGAGGTAACGAGTGTAAGTAGAAAGATTTGCTCCTTCTTGCTGGAAAGAATACTGAGTAGAAGTGGAAGAAGTGAGAGCAACCCGCCCTTCACCACCAAGTTGAGATCGGATATCGACAGAACTATCATCTTTGGCTGACCAACCTTCGGCAAATGCCCCACTAAAGCAGCAATCGAGAATTATTACTTGTCGCTTAGAGCGGCTTTCACTCATGATATTATGAATGAAACTGGCGGGAACAGCAGTTGATTTGATGAGTTGTCCTTGAGAATTTTTACGGGTGAGGCGAGTAGCTAGGTAAAGTTTGCCGCTCTCATCTTTAATCCCATGACCGGAGAAGTAAACTATTGTTAGATCATCCTTACGCCGATTACTAAACAACGTCTCAATCGCTTCCTGCATTTTTTGAGGATCGGGATTCTCCAATTTTTTGAGATCAGCCTCAGCAAATCCACCCATTTCTGGATGCTGCAACACTTTGGCGATCGCTTGCATATCCTTTACTGAGGCTGGTAATGGGTTAAGACCAGGCTCGTACTCGCTGACTCCTATTAGCAGTGCTACCTTAACCATCTCGCTATCCTCTTTTTTATTATGGGATTTCTCAGCCTACGGCTACAAACTTTTGCGCAGCTTCCAGCGCTGCTGTTAATTCTTCTCGACTGCTGGCTTTTACTTTGAGTTTTTTACCGTTAGCCTCAACTTCCAACTCAATGGTTTTGTTACCCAAGCGATCGCCCAAAAATCCTAATAATTTCTTAAAATTGGCAACACTCACCTCTGTTTGCAACACTCCCAATAGAAAAGCTCCAAATGCCTTTGATCCTGGAGGAGTTTCTGTAACTGCTACAAGTTCAGCACTTTCTACATCTAAGTCTTTGATTTCTCGCAGCAGATTTCGTGTTTCCCGTTCTTGCTCATCTGCATCTAAGTCTGGATTAGAAAGAGCGATCGTTAATTTGACATTAGATTCAGAACTCATTTTGTACCCTTTTCAGTTTTAAGCAGTTGACAGTCAACTATATTTCCGTGATTTCTCTATTGACATCATAACTGCTGTGTAAATTTCCTGAAATTTCTTCAATATTTTTACAAAAACTCATAAAATTTAGGTAAAAATTACTAGAAATCAAAAAGACGTAGCACTGCTACGTCTCTACATTCTTTTTGGGAGATGTCCCTTACGTCAGATTAATTAAACAAGTCCAAATCTGTCACAGCACCAATACTGCTAGAAGATACCAATTTGGCATATTTCGCCAACACGCCTTTAGTGTAACGGGGAGCGGGGGGCTGCCAGTTGGTACGACGACGAGCCAATTCTTCTTCAGATATATTCAATTGCAATAAACGAGCAGGTGCATCAATAGTAATACTATCGCCTTCTTCTACAAGAGCGATCGCACCACCAACAGCTGCTTCTGGAGCAACATGACCAACCACCATGCCGTAAGTACCGCCAGAAAAGCGTCCGTCGGTAATTAATGCCACAGCATCACCCAAACCAGCACCGATAATTGCTGAGGTGGGAGCCAACATTTCGCGCATCCCAGGGCCGCCCTTAGGCCCCTCGTAGCGAATGACTAAAATATCACCAGCTTGAATCTTACCTGCCAAAATTGCATCTAAAGAAGCTTCTTCCGATTCAAACACCCGTGCGGGACCGATAATTACTGGCTTTTTCACGCCAGTAATTTTGGCGACAGCCCCTTCCGTTGCCAAATTACCTCTGAGAATAGCTAAGTGTCCTTGGGGATACATCGGGTTGTTCCAAGGACGAATCACATCTTGATTGGCGGATGGTTCTTCTGGTATATCTGCCAATATCTCTGCGATTGTTTGACCAGTGATGGTGAGGCTATCACCATGTAGTAAATCATGTGCGAGTAGCATTTTCATCACTTGGGGAATGCCACCAGCTTTGTGCAAATCTGTAGCTACATATTTACCGCTTGGTTTTAAATCACACAAAACGGGAACACGGGCGCGGATAGTTTCAAAGTCATCCAGCGTTAACTCTACATTAGCGGCACGGGTGATCGCTAAGAAATGCAATACTGCATTGGTCGAACCACCCACTGCCATAATCACAGAGATGGCATTCTCTATAGATTTGCGGGTGATAATTTGGCTGGGCAAGATTTGTTTGCGGATAGCTTCGACTAACACAAATGCTGATTTTTCCGTACTGTCGGCTTTTTCGGCATCTTCGGCTGCCATTGTCGAAGAATAGGGCAAACTCATCCCCAGCGCTTCAAATGCTGAAGACATGGTGTTAGCCGTGAACATTCCCCCACAGGAACCAGCACCAGGACAAGCCCGACCTTCAACTTCTAATAATTCCTTTTCGTCAATTTTTCCAGCACTATATTGACCAACAGCTTCAAAAGAACTAACAACAGTTAAATCGCGTCCGTTGTAGTGACCGGGTTTAATGGTGCCACCGTAAACGAATATTGCAGGGATATTCATCCGGGCGATCGCTAACATTGCCCCTGGCATATTTTTATCACAACCGCCAATGGCTAGCACACCATCCATACTTTGTCCGGTACAGGCGGTTTCAATGGAATCAGCGATGACTTCCCGCGACACTAAAGAATATTTCATCCCTTCAGTTCCCATCGAAATCCCGTCGCTGATGGTTATTGTGCCGAACACTTGCGGCATCGCCCCGGCAGACTTTATACCAACCTCTGCTCTTTGCGCCAGTTGATTTATCCCCATGTTACAGGGAGTGATCGTACTGTAACCATTGGCAATACCCACAATGGCTTTATTGAAATCTTCATCTTTAAAACCAACTGCCCGCAGCATAGCTCGATTAGGCGATCGCTGCACACCTTGCGTCACAATTTGGCTTCTTAAATT
>NZ_CAXTNE010000027.1:0-36265 GCF_964245445.1 uncultured Nostoc sp. | reverse complement strand
GCGATCGCTGCACACCTTGCGTCACAATTTGGCTTCTTAAATTGACATTTTTTCTTCCCTGACATCATCGCAACAGTTACGATTGTATTACCTGATTTTCTCATGTATACGCAGCGCGATCAACCTTAACAAGCATTGGTAATTCTCTATTTTTTAGATTTGCTTCTCTTACTAATTAAGGAAATTACCAATCTTAAGCGTGAAGCCAATATGAGCTATTTTGTTGGTAAAATATCCTTTCTTGGTATTTAACTATGCTTGATTACAGCAATACCATTTTTGGCACGTTAAACAGGAGTGGATTTTGTCAATTTGCCTAAATACAGAAATAAATTTACGTAATTATAATCACTATAAAAGGAAGAGGCAAGTTAAGCTTACCTCTCCCCACGACTGTTAAATTATTAGAATTCTGCCTCGTGCCTGATTTTCAAGGCAGGTCTATTAAATTAAAGGTTAATGTCGCTTGCCACTAGTCTTGGTGCGCCTGCCAGACGAATCTCAAACTCAGCCGATAGATCCCCATCAGTGCTAGCTTGAAGAATACCTCCTGAATAACGAACCTGACCGGCTGCGGTGAATGCGCCAGATCCTATAAAAGTGAAGCCTTGGTTGCCCCCTATAGTGGAGTTGGCGTCGATGTTAGATAGATCGATTACATCACCAGGCAAGTTACCGTTGCCAAAAAAGTCAGTGATAACATCCCGTCCAGATCCAGCAGGACTATCTGAAACTGAGTTGAACTGGAAACGATCATTACCCGATCCTCCAGTAAGAACATCAGTCCCACTACCGCCAACCAAGCGATCATTGCCAGCACCACCGATAAGGGTATCGTTGCCATTACCACCGCCAAGGACATCGTTGCCAGCACCAGCGTTAATGATATCGTTACCATTACCGCCAATCAGGCTATCGTTGCCATTATCACCGTTTAGGTTATCGTTGCCATCACCGCCGACAAGAGTATCGTTGCCATCGTTACCAAAGAGACGATCGTCGCCACCACCACCGGTAAGGACATCGTTGCCAGTACCGCCAACGATACTATCCCTACCACCACCACCGGTAATGACATCGTTGCCAGCGCCACCGATAAGGGTATTGTTGCCACCATTACCAGTAATGACATCGTTGCCACCACCGCCATCGATGCGATCGTTGCCACTACCACCGACAAGGACATCAGTGCCACTACCACCGTTAATGACCCTGTTACCACTACCGACGACCTGGACAGAGTTGTTAGGAAGATTGACGGTAATGTTGTTGAGGTCGGGAATGCCAGTGATGTTACTGATGTTGG
The DNA here is from genome assembly GCF_964245445.1 of uncultured Nostoc sp. GTDB lineage: Bacteria > Cyanobacteriota > Cyanobacteriia > Cyanobacteriales > Nostocaceae > Nostoc. Next base: position 34,959 of record NZ_CAXTNE010000027.1, on the reverse strand, counting down.
GCAAGGTTACCATAAATTAGTTTCTCCTGAGTTTAGAGGGTAAAAATTACCTCGTCACTTCACCACCAAAAAACGGTGTTGCTGATTAAGAGTATAAATTTCCTTTACCCCAAAGGCGCAAAGGAAAGAGTTTCAAACATTAAATTTTTGAATTTCACACTTTTATTCAGCAATGCCGAGAAAATAAGATGGAGAAATAACGAGTGGTAAGAGATAACTGAACCACACCTGATTGGAACAGTTGATTTCTGTTAAGTCCAAAGATTTTAGAAGCACTGCATATATTGATGAGTCTGGCATCAAAATTGTGCCAAAGGTCATTTATATATCTGTGTGCTTTATGTATTCATTGGTTACCAATACTAGGCTGCTAGGGAACAAGCAGATTTTCTAGTACAGAATCGCATAGCTTTTACGATATTCACAATCACAAGATTATGATATTACTCTCAAGGCTACTTTTTTCTATCTATAAGAAATAATAATTAATCCTCTTTTATTCCTTTCACCCAAAAAAAAATCTGAAACCTTTGCTTAGATAGGGTTTTGTAATATATGTAGGAAGAATAAGGTCGTGATACTACTCTGTGGGTAGTTTGTTTTATTTATAAAAAAAAAAGTGGCATTCATTACCACTTTTTTTGCTCAAAATTCTTGATCAAGGTAATATTTTAACGAGGTAGAGGTAATCCCGTAACGGCCACTGCTCCAGCGATCGCACTGGCTGCAAGGGAAATCAATGCTGTCCCAAATAACCACCAAGCAGCATTTGCAACGGTTTTTTTGGTTTCTTGAGCTTGCTTTTTAGCTTGTTGTTGAATCGCTTTCAGGCGTTTTTGTGTTTCTTGTTGAATGCGTTCGGCTCGTTGTAGTACGCCATCCCGTGCCGCTTCTATTTGGTCGATTATCCTATTAGCATCCTCTTGGGAAATATCCTCACGAGAACTGATGACAGCAACTAGAGTGTCACGATCAAATTGACTAAGGCGATCGCGCAATGCTTCAAATCCAGCTTGGGGATCGTCGAACACTTTCGCAAAGTCTTGCTTAATTCCTTCATAGTTGAGTTCGGAACGATCTAAGGAGTTGAGATAGTTACGAACTTTAGCAAAAACTCCATCAAGCACTGATTGTACTCTTTGCTGGATTTGCTGGAATTGTTCAATAATAGAGGTGCGAACCGACTCGATTTGATCCACAATCCGGTTAGCTTCTTCTTCTGAGATATCTTCCCGTTGGGATAACAGAGCCACAATTGTGGAACGGTCAATTTTCGAGGCGCGATCGCTTAAACTTCCAATTCCCGCGCGGGGAGAAGACAGCAGCAATTGTAAATCGCGTTTAATTGCTTCTGGGTTGAGTTCTTCTTTGTTCGTGTTACGCAGATATTCTTCAAGATTGGCTTCAAAATCTAAAGCTTGTTGAGCAGTCCGTTTGGCTAAACGTCGTGGCGCTCTCACAATATTAGCGATCGCATCTTGTGCTTGATCAATGATCTGATTAACTTGCTCTTGGCTCAAATCTCCCCGTTGACTCACGAGTTTAACCAAGGTTTCTCGATCGACATGAGACAAGCGATCGCGCAGTGCTAAGGCTCCTGCTTTGGGATCATCGAGTAATTTTTCCAAATCGTTCTTGATCCCTTCGGGATCGAGTTCTTCTAAGTTGGTATTGCGGAGATATTCAGCGATCGCGTTTGTAGTTTTTTCGTACTGTTCTCTCGCTTGCTGGGGTACTTGCAAAATACTATCTCGGACTGCTTCGATCTGATCGAGAGTTTGGTTTATCTGTTCTTCGCTCAAATCCTGACGCTGACTGAGCAATTGTACTAGTGTATCTCGGTCAAATTGCGATAAGCGCGATCGCAAAAGGCTAATTCCAGCTTGCGGATCGTCTAGTAAAATTTGAAACTCACGTTTAATACTTTCGGGATTAAGTTCGTCCTTGTTAGTATTCCGCAAATAATCTTCAACTCTTTGGCGCAGTTCATTGGCTCTGGCTTTTGCTTGTTCTTGCAGTTCTATAGCACCATTCAATAAATTATCGCGGTTGCTTTCGAGTTGACCAACAATATTATTAGCTTCCTCTTCGCTGATATCTTGACGCTGTTCGAGCAATTGTACATAAGTATCGCGGTCGAATTGCCCGAAGCGGCTACTTAAATCTTCAAGCCCAGCTTCTGGATCTTCCACCAACTTCTTAAAGTCGCGTTCAATACCTTCCGGGTTGAGTTCTTCTTTTCCTGTTGAACGCAGATAATCTTCAATGCGGGTGCGGAAATCTTGCCCTTTTTCTCGCGCTTGAGCCTGTTTTATAGTTTCTAAAACTTCCGAGCGATCGCTTTCCATTTGTTCGGAAATTTCTTTCACCCTAGCTTCAGTGATATCACCTCGCTGCTTCAGCAAGTTGGCGAAATATTCAAAATTGAGTTCTTCCAACTCCCGTCTCACAGTTGTCGGATCTGCATTAACGTCATAGATGACTTCTTTAAATTCATCTCTTAGGGTAATGCGGTTAAAATGCCAAGGAAAGGAGTTCAATATGTAGTCTTCTACATCTGACTTAATTGTGTTTTCGGGTGATATCGGCAATCTTGCAGATACTTGTTCAGTTGCTTCATCTCTAAACTTTTGTAATTGTTCCGTGATTTGATTGACATCGACATCTTGAACTTTTTCTTTCAGTTTTTGCAACTGATTAGTAATTTTGTTGATATCAATATTGGAAAGATTGACCCGCTCCAGAACTGCTGGTGCAGCCGCACTCAAGCCATATCGAATAGCTTGCTTGATTACACCATTGCCATTCCCACCTCCGACTCTAACCAGTTCTTGAAGACGTTCACCTAATTGCTCTGAATTCAATTCCTCGGGTGTTGCAGATTTAAGCAAATTAATTACTTGTTCTGTGGGATTGCTCCGATTCAAAGCTTGTTGCCAAGCACCTTGAAATTGGTCGGCAATGCGATTGATATCTTCTTGAGATAAATCTGTGCGACTGCTAATTAAATCAACAAATGTTTGACGATTGATATTTTGCAATAGGTCACTGTTAGCAACAGATTGCAAATCTGTATCTTTCAGAAGCTGGTCAAATTGGTTACGAATTTCTGTAATATCGAGCTTTGGTAATTGCAGAGAACCTAAAGAACTTTGGAGTGTATTTCTAATATCTTCAGGATTAAAACCTGAAGTTAATTCTCGTCGGACTGCGGCTGTAATATCTTCAGCTGTAGAAACTAACTGTTGTTTGGCAGTATTAGCACTGATGCCAGCAGTTGCTGTACCCATCAGAGTTTGAAAACCAGAAGTGACAGTACTAGCGATAGAACCAATAAAAGAACCTACTGCTGATGAACCGAACCAAATTACCAGTGAGAAATAGGTAGCCCAGATGACTACACCGATAATTGCACCTAGAGATTCGCTTTCGATTAAGCTAAGTTTTACCGCTAGAAAACAAGCAATAAATAATGCAATGCTAACGGTTAGTAACGCCCAAGCACCAATTTTGGTCTGAACTGAACGAATTTTACTACCCAAACTTTCTGAATCATCATCAGAATCTGAGTCAATTTCCCAAGATGAGATTCCTACAGCGACTGAAAAATTAGTCAATAATAATTGAAAGGCAAATGCCATTAAGACTCCAGCCAGCAATGCTACCAAGAATTTAGGGCCAGAAAAAAGAACTGATGCTTCTTCTGGAGTTAGTGCTTCCTGAGCTATTATTGGCGCTAATCCAAAAGATAGCCAGTTCCATCCCCAACTAGTTAAAACACCTTGAAACATAGTATTTTCTCACTTGTAGTCAATTAAATAACCATTGATAAAATGGCCTAATTATCAATTTACTTGCCTGTTAGATAAGCTGACACTTTCTTAGGTAGTAAGTTTGCTTATCAAAAGTCGTATTTTACAAAAAACAAATCTTTTTACTGAAGAAAATAATGTAAAATTTGGTGATTTTATATTAACTTTTTTGATAAATTCCAATCGGATCGGGATTAGTAAAAATTGCCACCGAAAATTTAAACTGATACATATCCATATATTGTTATTATAAATTACATTTAATAGATAGCTTTTTAACAGAAATGTAGCTAATTTTAAAAATAATATTTTAGAGATTGTGTTGATAAATAAAATTATCAACATTTAATTATTATCAAACATAATTTATTTAATTATCAAAATTTGGTGCTATCTTTAGATAAAACCACATATATCTAACGATAGAGATAAAATTTCTTCCAAGCGATTGATGACATTTAAACATAAACATGTATTAATAGGGTCATTAGGAGCTATAAATTTAGTGAATAATTAATTTTTTGCTGAGGAGAAAGAATAATGGTTGTAGGTGTACATAAACGTGGTGTAGGTGTATTTTCTCATCGTCGAGATGTTGAACATGCCCTACATGAATTAAAAAAAGTTGGTTTTGACATGAACAGAGTCTCTGTCATCACCCAGGATGGAGACAAAGATGATATTTCTGGGGCTGAAGTACGCGATCGCGTAGGTGATAAATCTGACGAAGGTGCTAAAGTCGGAGCAGCTACAGGTGGTGCTTTGGGCGGATTGACTGGCTTATTAGTCGGTCTTGGTACATTGGCAATTCCTGGACTCGGGCCAATTATGCTGGCTGGAGCCGCAGCAACAACCTTAGCTACTACTCTCGCTGGCGCTGGTATTGGTGCAGTAGCTGGTAGTTTGCTTGGTGCATTAGTTGGTTTAGGAATTCCCGAAGAACGAGCCAGAGTTTACGACGAGCGCGTGAAACGGGGACACTATTTAGTCATCATAGATGGCACAGATACAGAAATTGCCACAGCAGAAGCAATTCTACATCAGGGTGGTGTCGAAGAGTTTGGCATTTATGACAACCCAGATGCTAGAAATACAAATGCTGATTATGTCGCTCCAACATCTAATGTTGCTCATAGTGGTGTTGCCAAACGCGCGATTGGAGTCTTTTCTCATCGTCGAGATGCAGAAGCAGCAATTACAGAATTACGAGATGCAGGTTTTCCCTTAAATACAGTCTCCATCATAGCCAAAGATACAAACGGTCATGGGATCGCTGGTGTAGATGTAGATAAAAATGTCGGTTCAGGTAATAAAGCAGACGATGGTGTAAAAGCTGGAGCAGCTACAGGCGGAGTTGTAGGCGGCTTGACTGGCTTATTAGTTGGTCTTGGAACTTTAGCAATTCCTGGAATCGGGCCTGTGATTGCAGGTGGTGCAGCAGCGACGGCTTTAGCATCAACAGTGGCTGGCGGTGCGATTGGTGCAGCAGCCGGAGGTATTGTAGGCGGACTCGTTGGCTTGGGAATTCCTGAAGACAGGGCGCAAGTATATAGTAATCGCTTCCAAAAAGGCGACTATTTAATAATTATCGATGGTACCGAAACTGAAATTCGCGAAGCTGAAGCGATTCTCAGACGTAGAGGCATTGAAGAATTTGCTATCTATGATGGCACTGATTTAGGTGAACATCGCCCAGGTTTAGACCGCGTAACGCATCACGACACAGGAGTTGTGAATAGCGATCACACCAATTATTCAACAGGTCTTCATGGAGATGAGCCTCCTGTAATCATTGTTGACCGTCGTGATGAAACACTCTAACCCCAGATAGTTGTCACTCACACTAATTTACTTTAATTTAAGGAGCAACAACATAAAACCTTTGCTCCTAACTTAAGAAACTTGCTCCTTACTCTGCCGTGAATATCCACAAACTCGACAAGTTTCACTTTCCGATTCAGAATTAAACCTATGCAAAAGCTAACCCCCTTCTTAATTAGTTCACTTTTAATTTTTGGTGTTGCTGCTTGTGATAACGCTTCTAAAACAAGTGAATCTGCACCCAATAATCCTAACGAAGCTCCACAATCACCGACTGTACAAACAACACAAGCTTCTCAACAAGATGCTCAAAGTGATGTTCGCAGAAGACAACTTAATTCTGATATCCGTGCCCGCGAACAGCGCCATAATACAACTGGTGGTGGCGATACACAAAGAGCTACAGGCGACCTAGCAAGTGAAGTTCGCTCCAAGTTAGAAGCTAATATACCCAAGGGTCAACTAACAGTTGATGCATCAAAAGATGGGATTGTCACTGTCGGGGGAACTGTGAGCAATCAGAAGGAGTTAGCTAAAATTGAACCTTTATCTAAACAAATTAAAGGTGTCAGCAGTGTAGTTGTTAAAGCAACTGTTACTCCACCAAAACAATAAAGCAGCTAACAACAAATTCAACTGAGTAGGTAGGCAACTGTTTAGTCTTAGTGGTCAGTTATACTTATTACTGACTACTAAGAATTGACAACTAATGATCTGAATAATTATATTTATTGATGCTCAGTTCAGTTATACAAGCTCTTTGTAATTACAGAAAATATAAATTATGGAAACCACCGAACAGCAACAACGTGAATCAACGAATGCCTCATTCTCACAAGGCACGCTAGCAATTGAAGGTACAGATACTGCAAACTTGCCAAAGTTACCACCAGCACCTGAACCGAAATCTCAATGGCAGCAAATTAGCAGACAAGTTTCTCAATTTTTGGAGCAATTGCCCGAATATTTAGGTAGCTTTTTTAATAACTACAAGCAGCCTCTAACAACAATTGGTTTTATTTTAGCGGCCATTGTTACAGCCAAGATAGTACTAGCAGTACTGGATGCAATCAATGATATTCCATTACTATCACCGACTTTTGAGTTAATTGGAATTAGTTTTGCCACTTGGTTTATTTCCCGTTATCTACTGAAGGCTTCAACCCGGCAAGAATTGGCCGATGAAATTCAATCACTGAAAAACCAATTTGTGGGCGAATAAATTTACCAACCATTAAAACAGTATACTGTGGCGTAAGTTTGCCCGCCTTTAAGAATTAGCTTAAGCCTGAGTAGATTAGTCTGTGTCTTCACTAATTAAATATACACAATTTAAATGTTCATATTCCCGGCTTCTTAGACAAGTCGGGAATTTTGTAACTATCTTATTTCGGATACAAAACGCAGTGGAGACACAAGAATGTTCATTGCTGTCAGTGTCAACTTTAGCTACAACGCTTGTTTTATATTATGATGAACGGAAATTACATGTATTGAGCCGGACTTCAGATTAGTCTTTTGGATACATCAAAAGATAGAGAACATAACATTATATTTAACTTTAAATCACTTCTAAAGATAGTAGAACGAAAATGAAAAACAACCTAATCTAGGCTTTGAGGTTATTTAATAGATTCTTTAACGAGGACATAAATTATGGCTAATGAAGCAGTTAAGAGAGATATAGATTCATCTGATAGAGCTGAAGTAGATACATATGATCGCGGTATTATCCCAGCTGAAACAGCCGCTCGAATGGAAAGAGAAGGAGATAAATACAAAACACTCCCCACAGAAGAAAGGGAGGCAGATGCACCTACCGATGATCAAACCGATTCAGAAAGTATACGTACTACAGACGGCTATACCATAGATAGAGAAGGTTTGTCTAACAACTATGCAATTGAACCGGAAATGTACTACGAAGAACCGGGTGATGCACGCAAACAAGCAGCAGAAGAAAAGGCAGCACGTATTGAAGAACTCGGAGAAGTTAATCAGGACGAGGAAGGCAAGTTGACCGAAAATAGTGATACACGCGGTAGAGGCCCAGGAATAGTTTAATTACAATAATCCTTTTTGCTAGGTGTAATTACACTTGAGAAGGTTAAATAAATGTTTTGTAGAGACGCAATGATTGCGCCTCTACTTGTATTTATGGGCTATGGGGCCAATGTTTCGAGAAGTATGTTATTAGTAGTCTATCAAGCCAACTTTGCTGGGTGAGATGATTGGGTATAACCGCTCCATCTTTCTCCGTGCATCAGTGGTTTTGAAACGCCAATTTACACTTGCAGAGCCATCATGTTGTTGTTCCCAAGTAGCGATTTCAGAAGATAATGTCTGTACGTCTTTTATGCGTCGTTCTAAACACTGTCGAGATATAACAGAGAATTCAATCTCAACTTGATTTAACCCTTCGGGTGACGCTCCTGCGTCGCTAACGCTGCGCTAACGCCAGTTGCTTCAAGTCGGGGAACCCGCCCAACGCACTGGCTCACCAAGAAGCATGTTTTGGTGTGTAGTGAAACTCTAATTTTTGGACAATCCGACGAGCTACTTCAGGGGAAAAAACTTCATACAAAGATGCTGGATTATGTGTGTTCAGGTTATCGACTACTAGACGAATAACATCAGCATTACGGTGATAAATATCTACCAAATTTTTCATTTGAAAAGCAAAATCTACTTTTGTTCTCTGTTGTGTCACTTCGAGATGTCGCTAACTTGCTAATGGTTGAAAAAAAGCAAATATATTGACACTACCGTTTCTTTTATACTCGTAATCATAACGAAGAGGTTGTTCTGGTTCGGCTTTTATGGTTCCCTAACGTGTTCTAACAATTGATATGGACGTACCCTTCGGGAAGCTTCGCAACATCAAAACAGACTACTGGACGTTTTGGATCGTAAGGTTCGCCGTATAAATCTAACAAGTCTTCCATCCGTAAAACATACTCGGCATCCACCTTGGGGATACACCACTGTTCCTTTAACCACGGCTTGACATCGTTTTTTTTAAAGATTGATGCACAGTTTCATAACTACTATGAATCTGACAAAATTAATCAAATCAACATCGGATTTTATTTTCTAATTTTTTAGATCCCCATTAGTCGATTTTTTAAAAGGACTAGGGAGGATTTAAAGATTTGATGGCAAATTTAAAAACATATTCTGGGGTTTTCTTCTGAGGTTGTGAGGTTATACCTGTGGGAGAGCAGGGAGAAAATTTTATCTTGTCCCCCTCATCCCCCTTATTCCCCAGTACCGTTCGGTTAAGGACTTTCTTGGTTGAGGCAAGCGGGGGGAGCAAAAAGGCAGGGGGAGAGAAGAATGACTGAACATATATCCTCTTGCCTTCCCCTGCTTATCGAACCGTATTGCCTCATCCCCTCATCCCTTCTTCTAGGCTGTCGGGGTTAATGATTGTACTCTTGGTTCCGATTGCCATTCTAATGGATTCAGAACTCGATCTTCCAGCGCCATCTGCTCAATCAAACTTGCCAGTCTCAGAGCTTTGAGAGCTTGTTCACCACCTACCGAGGGTTGATTGCCACCGTGTACACAGTTGACAAAATGCTCTAATTCTGCACTTAAAGGTTGAATATTGCTGGTGTAGACTTTTTCAATTACACCATCTTGCCTGTAAAGTACTTGTCGGTGGTCGCTGAGAGAATTGGCAGTCGTTTGTCGATGAATCAGAATTTCATTTTTGAGAAAATCTGCCTCAGTGAATGAATTTTTGCAATGGGCGACAATCCGGCGAATTTTTCGGTGGGTAACTTTACTGGCGGTCAAAGTAGCAACAATACCATTGGCAAACCCCAAGGTGGCAGTTACGTAATCTAAATAACCAGAGTCTAGGGCGCGAGTACCGCTAGCAGTCAATTTCGTGACTGGGGAAGCAGCTAATTCCAAAAGTAGGTCGATGTCATGGATCATTAAATCCAGCACAACCGAAACATCGTTTGCCCGATCTGAGTAAGGACTCATTCTGTGGGCTTCTAGCGCCAGCAATTCTTCAGTTTTAAGCACTTGGCTTAGTTCTTTAAAAGCCGGGTTAAAACGCTCAATATGACCCACTTGCAGGATACACCCAGACTCAGCTGCGGCATTTACTAGGGACTCTGCCTCAGAAATACTGGCTGCGATCGGTTTTTCAATCAAAACATGAATTCCCGCTAACAGACAGTTGATGCCCACGGCATAGTGCAGACGGGTGGGAACAGCTACACAAACTGCTTCTACAAGAGGTAGCAAGTCACAGTAATCTTCAAAAAAACGCACCTTGTACTTGCTGGCAGTTTCTAGCCCCCGCTCAACATTAATATCTGCCACTCCGACTAGTTCAACATCTTTCATTGAACTCAGCACGCGAGCGTGATGTTGTCCCATGTTACCCACTCCAATCACGCCTATGCGGATCGGTCGTGGCTGGTTACGCTGTGTATATAGATTCGGTTCTGCCACTGACATGCTATCTTGCACTATTATTCTCTCCTCAACCACCAAATTTAGAGACGCTACGGCCGTTGGCGTTTATACTCGAAAGCCAGTTACGATCCGTCTAAAACCATCCAGATGGTAACATAGAGCCTATGTTTATGAAGAATTTCAAAGTTTATCATCGGTTCCCGTAATCCAAATATCTTTTGTATAGATAGTTCGGGTTTGTTTTGGATTTTGCACTTTTTACAATAAATATGTGTCTTTTTATTAACTTTAAAACATTCAGTAAGACTTAAGTGTAAATTTTTCAAATTTCTAAGGAGCGGCTTCCTCAGCTTTGGCTTAATTGTAGATTGCACTTAGGCAATTAATTATCGGGATCAATATCTAATTGATACTACTAAAATTACAAAGTCATGAAAAAGTAACACGTGTGCTTTTTGAAAGAAAAATGCTATTGGAAATTATCGCTACTGATGAATTGAAAAGATTTTTGTATGATTATTTGCAGCATCCGTCCTAAACACATACTCCTGCAAAGAAGCAAGCTACGCGTAGTGTCTGGTAGAGAAGATATTACATTGGTTTTTGAGAAAAACTAGTATCGCAAGGCAGAAGTCTCGTATTCACGCATAATTGTATTCCGAGCTTCTTGCGCCATTTGAAATGGTATGTTTATTTACGCCGTGCTGCACTACTGTAGATTGTTTCTTTAGAATATTGGTGCGGCGTTGTTTGCCATCACTCACAGGGTTAAGAAGTAGCTTTGGCATTACTTCCTGACCAGAAATGTTGAGGTGTAATTTGGCGATTTAAAATCTAAAATTTGCAACCGAGATGAAAGCTGTAATTCTGTTATCTGGAGGATTAGACTCTTCCACAATTCTATACAAAGCTAAGGTTGATGGCTGTGAATGTCATGCTATTTCCTTTGATTATCAGCAGCGACACCGACGAGAGTTACAGTCAGCCCTAACTGTTGCTCAAAAAGCTGCGATCGCAAAACATCAGGTGGTTAATTTTGATTTACGGCAATGGGGTGGTTCAGCACTTACCGATGATGCCATTGATTTACCCCAGGAGCGATCGCTGGATGAAATGTCTCAAAATATTCCTGTCACATACGTTCCGGCTCGTAATACCATATTTTTAAGCTTTGCTCTTGGTTACGCCGAAGCGATCGCAGCTGAACGTGTGTATATCGGCATCAATGCTTTAGATTACTCAGGATATCCTGACTGTCGCCCCGACTATATCCAGGCAATGCAGGAAGTTTTTCGTCTGGGAACCAAACAAGGGCGTGAGGGACAACCAATAAATATTGTTGCACCCCTGATTAACCTGAAAAAAACTGAAATTATCCAACTAGGGAACGAATTGGGAGTTCCTTGGGAGTTAACTTGGTCTTGCTATGCTGGTGGAGATGTCGCCTGCGGTGTATGTGATTCTTGTCGCTTGCGGCTAGCAGCTTTTGCCGAATTGGGACTTGTTGATCCACTGGAGTATGCTTCTTGAATGAGGAGTTGTAATTCTTAACTCCTAACTCTCAACTCCTAACTCTTCTAAGCGTTGCAGTTGAATTTGATGCAGGCGTGGGCCAACAATTGATACCACGGTGAATTCGAGATTTTGATACCGGAAGGTTTCGCCTTTGGCAGGAATTTTCTGTAACTGATACAGCAAAAAGCCGCCTAGTGTTTGGTATTCTCTTGTCAAGGGCAAATTGAGATGCAAAACTTCGTTGAGGTCTTCGAGGTTAATCTGGGCCTGTACTAAAAATTTATGCTCATCTAACATCTGAATCATCAAGTCGTCACTGCTTTCAGATTCGCTGGCGTCACCAATGATTTCGGCAATGACATCTTTAATTGTCACTAGTCCCACAGTAGAGCCAAATTCATTCACTACCATGACCATAGCTGGTTTTTCTTGCTGCATCATTGGCAAAAGTTCACTCAGGGAGGTGTGTTTGGGAACAAATCGGGCGGGATGCATCCAAGGTTGGATTTGTGTCTCTAAACTGAGCTTTCCTACAGCTAAAGGTTGTGCCAAATCTTTAAAATAAACAATGCCGCGAACATCGTCTAATGATTCACCAATCACGGGATAGCGAGAGTAACCAGTAGCAGCCATTTCCTTGAGTAATGTCTGGAAGGTAGCATCTTTTGACAGCGTGATAATACTGGTGCGCGGTACCATCACATCTTGGGTCATAACATCCCCAAACTCAAAGACATTATTGAGCAATTCTCGCTCCGCACGCTGTAAACCAGTAGACCCCCATTCTGTAGAGATAATCAGTTGCAATTCTTCGGGAGTCACAGGTGGCCTCCAGCCTTGACCTGTGTATTGGATGCCAAAAATCCTCAATAAAAAACGAGTTGATTGGTTGAGAATCCAGATAAAGGGGCCAAAAAAACGCACAATCGCTTTTACCGAAGGCCCCAAAAACCTAGCTAGCTGTTCTGAGTACAGCATGGCTAAGGATTTGGGACATAATTCTCCGATCACAATTTGCAGATAGGCAATCAAGAAAAAGGCGATGGGAATTGATAGAGAATGCGCCAAGAAGGTAGTCATGCTATTTGGTAAAGGCCAGGATTTTAACCATGCATTCACCAGCACAACAATCGTACTTTCGCCAATCCATCCCAATGCCAAACTAGAAAGGGTAATACCTAACTGAGTGGTAGATAATAGTCGCTCAATACTACGTTGTAGCATCTCGACTGCGATCGCTGGAACATCCCCAGCCTTAACTAGCTGGTGAATACGCGATCGCCGCACGCTCACCATCGAAAATTCCGCCGTCACAAAAAAGGCATTTATGGCAATCAGCAGTAGCACTGACAATAACCGTAGTGCCACGTCTGTCCAAATTAAATTAGGAAAACCAATCACCACCAAAGCTCGTGTAAAACTTACGCCCTCCATTTAGGGGGATTGGGGATTGGGTATCGGGGATTGGGAAGAATTCAGTCCCCAATTCCCAGTCCCCAGTCCCCAGTCCCCAGTCCCTTTCTACCTTTCTACTGGAATATTCAATGCCTCTAGCTTCAATTCTTGAGCGGGATAATCAGTCAGAGCAAGTGATATTTTCTTGACATTATCAAGTAAAGCTGTAGGAATGCTCACTGTACCTGTAAATGCTGGCCCATTTGCAGGCAATTCTGTTGGTAAACCCTCTGTACTAGCACTTAGGGTTCGTCCTTTATCATCGGTAACATCTAAAAAACTATATAGGAAGCGGACAGAATCTTTACCTTTGTTCTGCATTTTTACTTTCAGTAGCAAATCACCACCAGAGTAGCGGACAGATTGTACAGACATGGTTACGCCCTCACTCAAGGCAGTAACTGGAAAACCTGGCTGGAGTTTTTCTTCAACTACCGCTAAGGGTTTTTCCTCTGGCTTCTGCTTGCTGGTATTGGTTTCTTCATCATCGTCTTCTAGCTTTTCCGATTTAGCAGCCTTGGTCTTACCCTCAATTCGCGCTTTAACAATTTTTAGAATTTCGTCCTCTTTTAATAGCACTAGCCCTCCCTGTTGGGAGCTATTTGCCTTATTACTGGCAAATTTGGTTGTAGGACGCCCATCTGGTGTAGTAACGCCTTTAAGTGCTGAACTACCTAGTTCAAAGCCCAAAAGTGCACTCACAGAACCTGCTCCCATCATCAGGATTAACAAAACCAAAGTAAGAAGTACAGTAGAATTTATTTTCATCGCTGACAAGCTATCACAATAGAATGCTAGTCTATTTAAGAATAGTGAAGCTTTTGACCTCAATCCTTAAAGGAACTTAATCAATATTAGTCTGCACTATTTTATGATTAAATTATGTAGTATAAAAATCTGATAAGCTATTGTCGAGTATTCACAGGTGTAAATCTGTGCTATGATTACGCAATTGGCTAAACTCAGTGCATGAGGTATTTTCCTCACTCTAAAATTAGCAAATCGGGTTGACCTAAGAGTTGAAGTAATTGACTTTTATGAACCCGAAAGCGAACAAAATAAGCGCCTTTGGCCGATTGGGGAGGCAACGAACTCATAATTCGTCTTCAGGCTGGTTCGATTCCAGCAGGGCGCACTGAAAGATCAAAAAGCATTAATAGAGGCATAAAGGGTATTAGGCATTGAAAAGAGGCAGAGGGACAAATTCTTCTCCCTTGCTGCCTGCTCCCTACTCCCCAATATTACCGAGGTGGTAAAGTTTCAAACTTGAATTCAGTTCCCACTTTGAGTTTGTTGCTATTGAAACGCGGAGACATCATTAGTGATGTGTCATAAGGATTTGGTAAATCAGGAGTCCGAATATATGGATCGTTGCCAACTTGCTGAGTCAGGACATCATGATATAAAGTGTTAAGCAACTGAGCATCGCGGGCAATTTCATTTTCTGGGAAGGAACCACCGAAACCGTAACCACCTCCTATAAGTGAGTCTAGTTGGCGCTTGAGGCTACCATTTTCGTAGAAATTGCGATCATGACGAAAATAAGCTCGCTCAAATACATCATTCGTAGTTTCAGTTTTGGGGGTTTCCGTTTGGGCAGATGCAACTGAGGGAAAAGCAATACAAGCAGCAAGCAGTACCAATAAACCACCAAAGGTTTTAAATTTTATACCCACGTTTCTAACTCCTCAATTTTTGGGCAATCTTAATTTATGCTTAATTTCAGAACTCTGATGAGTTCAACCTTTGGTGTAGCACAACTTTTAATGTTTTGTAATGACGTATCCTACTGAAACTCTTACCCACTCAGATATTTGGGCAACCACTGCTGATTTGACCACTTTGCGCCACAAACTACTAGATTTATTTTCTCAACTGGCTTATCAAGAGGGTGATTTTGTTCTCGCTTCTGGGCTACGTAGTTCTTATTATGTCAATAAGATGCAGGTAACACTCCACCCTCAAGGAGCTTTAGCTGTTGGACGATTGCTGTTTCCTTTACTACCTGTAGATACTCAGGCTGTAGCAGGTTTAACGATGGGGGCTGACCCAATGGTGACAGCAGTAAGTATAGTTTCTGTTTATGAAAACCGACCCATACCAGCGCTGATTATTCGCAAGGAAGCCAAGGGTTATGGAACGAAAGCTTATATAGAAGGCCCCACTTTACCTGAAGGTGCAAAAGTAGTAGTTTTGGAAGATGTCGTTACAACTGGGCAATCGGCTTTAAAAGCAGTTGAGCGTCTTAAAGATGCAGGTTATACAGTAACTGAAGTAATTTCACTGATAGATAGAGAGCAGGGCGGAGGTGATTTGTACCAGTCAGCTGGGTTGAAGTTTGAAACTTTGTTTTCGATTCAGGAAGTTCAGAAACGCTACCGACAACTTGCAAGTTTATGAACATGTAAATATACGGTCTAGTTAGAAACTAAAACATATATTCCTGTAATATATAATCAAAAACCCCCGCATTTAGGGGATTTTTCGTTAAAGCCAGCAGCGGGATTTGAACTCGCGACCTTCCGATTACAAGTCGGATGCACTACCACTGTGCTATGCTGGCAAGTTTGCTAATTATTCTAAATTAGCAATCACGATTTATTATTGTACCATAATCAATTTATTTGTCTAGCTGTAATTGCTAAAAAATATGTCTCTCTTCAAAAATAAGGCTAGAAAAGTAGAGATTTTGGCAAGATTGCTGCTTTTTTGCCCCTAGATGGTTTAATTGGCGTTGCAACTGTGATTAATCAAAAAAATCAGTGATTCCACTTACTGGTAAAGTTGATAATTTAGTATATATGGCAAAAGCTAACTCAAATCCTGGGTTGGGTGCAAAAATATCTGGTACAGTTCTAAAACTGTATTTTCTTGACACGGCTGAATAAAGGAGCAGAAATATATAATTATTTTTTACAGATTATAAGCATGGCAGCATTGCTCGGACGAGATTTACTAAGTCTAGCGGACATCAGTCCTACGGAAGTTCAAGAACTCCTGCAATTGGCAACTCAACTTAAATCACAACAGTTGAAGTTGCAATGTAATAAAGTTTTGGGATTGTTGTTCTCCAAAGCTTCTACTCGCACGCGGGTAAGTTTTACGGTGGCGATGTACCAACTGGGTGGACAAGTTATTGATCTCAACCCTAATGTCACTCAAGTTAGTCGCGGGGAACCTTTACAGGATACAGCGCGGGTGTTAGAGCGATATCTGGATATTTTGGCAATTCGCACTTTTGCACAGCAAGATTTAGAAACTTTTGCTCACTATGCCAAGATTCCGGTAATTAATGCGCTTACCGATGCAGAACATCCTTGTCAGGTATTAGCTGATTTATTGACGATTCAAGAAAGCTTTAACAGCCTTGCTGGGTTAACTTTGACCTACGTGGGTGATGGGAATAATATGGCTAATTCTCTGATGTTGGGCTGTGCTTTGGTGGGGATGAATGTTAGAATTGCCACCCCTAGCGGATATGAGCCAGATTCTAAGATTGTAGAACAAGCAAAAGCGATCGCTAATAACAAAACGGAAGTCCTCGTAACTGACGATCCAGAATTAGCCGCCAAGAATTCTGCTGTACTTTACACTGATGTTTGGGCGAGTATGGGGCAAGAAGCAGAAGCAGACAACCGAATGCCAATTTTCCAGCCTTATCAAATTTCGGAGCAGCTATTGAGCCTTGCAAAACCAGAGGCAATTGTTTTACACTGCTTACCAGCCCATCGTGGTGAAGAAATTACCGAAGCTGTTATTGAAGGTTCTCAATCACGAGTTTGGGAACAGGCAGAAAATCGCTTGCACGCTCAAAAAGCTTTACTTGCAAGTATCTTAGGGGCAAAATGAAAAGAGTTAGGAGACGCGATTAATCGCGTCTGTACAAAAGTTAAGAGTCAGAATGGCGAGTGTGCAGCTGGCTCTTAACTCCTTAAAATTTGTAAAAATCAAGAATAAATTTGGTAAAAGAAAAGAGAATATTCTTGCTTTTGACTTTCATATTTTTATTTTTCTCTTGTTATGGGGAGTTTTTTGTAGTACTAATGTTCTAGAGACATTTATAATTACTTCCCACAAATTTATGGAACGTCTAACTGAAGCTCAACAAGAACTTTACGAATGGTTAGCAGAATACATCCGATCGCACCAGCATTCGCCTTCAATTCGGCAAATGATGCAAGCGATGAACTTGAAGTCACCAGCACCAATTCAAAGTCGCTTAGAGCATTTACGCACTAAAGGATATATTGAATGGACTGAAGGCCAAGCACGAACGATTAGGATTTTGCGTCCTGTGAAGCAAGGTGTACCAATTTTGGGCACGATCGCTGCTGGTGGTTTAATAGAACCGTTTACTGATGCTGTAGATCATTTAGACTTTTCTAATTTCAATTTACCTCCCCAAACCTATGCTTTGCGGGTAGCTGGCGATAGCATGATTGAAGATTTAATTACTGATGGCGATGTGGTATTTCTGCGTCCAGTAGCAGAACCAAATCATTTAAAAAATGGTACTATCGTTGCCGCCAGAGTCGATGGATTTGGTACAACATTAAAACGTTTTTATCGCCAAGGCGATCGCGTTACCCTCAAACCAGCAAATCCTAAGTACAATCCCATTGAAGTCATGGCTCAACAAGTGCAGGTGCAAGGTTCTCTCATAGGTGTTTGGCGCGGTTACAACTGAGTAATGGGGAGTGGGGAGTGGAAGAGAGATAACCAATGCCCAATGCCCATTAATTAGGGTTCGTTACCATCTTTGTGCTTAATATATGTACCTGACGAAAAATCCAGTGCAGCAACTGCCCACTTTCCGGTTGAAATTACCAATTGCAAGGGAAATTTTGGGCAGTTATTACACGCAACCATTACCAGGATGCCCAAGAATGCCTGTGTCTCTGCAATTGCGGCAATATCAGCGCCAAGCGATCGCTAGCTGGTTTACCAACAATGGCAGAGGGACGCTGAAAATGGCTACTGGTAGTGGTAAAACGATTACTGCATTAGCGATCGCCTGTGAACTCTACCAACAGATTAATTTACAAGTTCTGTTGGTAGTGTGTCCTTATCGTCATCTCGTCACCCAATGGGCGCGAGAATGTGAAAAATTTAATTTGCAACCCATTTTAGCTTTTGAGAATCTACGCACTTGGCAAAGTCAACTTTCTACCCAAATTTATAATCTGCGTTCTGGTTCTCAACGGTTTGTGACTGTGATTACTACGAACTCTACTTTAATTGGAGATGGTTTTCAGTCCCAACTCAAATATTTTCCCGCCAAAACTTTAATTATTGGGGATGAGGCGCATAATTTAGGCGCACCCAAGTTAGAAGAAAGTTTACCGCGCAGTGTTGGGTTGAGACTGGCTTTATCTGCCACACCGGAGAGATATTTTGATGATTTGGGGACGCAATCTCTATTTGATTATTTTGGCCCAGTTCTGCAACCGGAGTTTACTTTGAGGGATGCGATCGCTCAAGGTGCTTTGGTGCATTATCTCTATTATCCGGTGTTGGTAGAGTTAACTGAAGCAGAGAGTATTGCTTATTTAAAGTTAACTAAAAGAATCGGGCGATCGCTTCTTTATCGAGATCGAGAAAATGGCGAAGCGGGATTTGAAGACAATGAAGATTTAAAGCCGTTGTTGATGCAAAGAGCAAGGTTAATTGGTGTGGCGGAAAATAAATTAACCGCTTTGCGAGATTTAATGATCACTCGCCGCGAAACTACTCACACTCTTTTTTATTGCAGTGATGGTTCCCAAGAAGCGGGACAACGTTCATCGCTACGCCAACTTAAAGCTGTTGCTAAAATTCTGGGCGTAGATTTGGGGTACAAGGTAAGTACTTATACAGCACAAACAACTTTACAAGAAAGGGAAATTTTACGGCATCAATTTGAAAATGGAGAGTTGCAAGGTTTAGTCGCAATTCGTTGTTTAGATGAAGGTGTCGATATTCCAGCAATTCAAACTGCGGTGATTTTATCAAGTTCTGGTAATCCTCGCCAATTTATTCAGCGACGGGGGCGAGTTTTACGTCCTCATCCAGGTAAGGAACGCGCGACAATATTTGACATGATTGTTTTGCCACCAGATTTAGATAGAGAAACTATAGAAGTTGAGCGTAATCTTTTGAAAAAGGAATTACGGCGCTTTGTGGAGTTTGCTGATTTAGCTGATAACGCAGGCGTTGCAAGAATGAAGTTACTTGATTTACAAAAGCGATATGGTTTATTAGATATTTGATGAGCAATTGTAAAATTTTTCGAGTTTTGAAAAAAGAAGCATTAACTATGAAATAATAAAATTAGGAAGTTGATCATAATGGGATGTAAATAAAAGTTTTAAATCTAGTTATATCCCATTATGATCTAGATTACTTAAAACAAATAATAACAGAAAACAATTAAATAATAAAGTGTTTTTAAAATAAAATTAGGATTTTAAAGATAAGGCAAACAGTGGCTTTACGGAGGCTATTCCAGCACTAGAGAAAGTTAAAATATAGAAAAAGTTTATTTCAAAATCCGATATGTCACAAGAGGCAAATATCGATGATGTGCAGGAGCCAATAACCAGCGCTCCGCCAGAAGTGCGGCGAATTATTGAGCGGGTATGGAAGCTGGAAAAAGGCAGACTAGATAAAAAGATTAACAGCCATATAAATGATAATATTTTGGACATTATTAAGGAAGAGGTGCGATGAAGCTGACTTCAATCAAGCTATGCAACTTTCGCTCCTTTTATGGTACGACACCAGAGATGATTCTGGCTGGAGGAGATGTTGACAACACGACGATTATTCATGGTAATAATGGCTCTGGAAAAACTAGTTTACTGAATGCCTTTACTTGGGTATTATATGAGAAATTTAGTGCAGCGTTTGCATCGATAGAACAGTTGGTAAATAAGCGCGCGATCGCAGAAACCCAAAAAGGTCAAGCTGTAGAATGCTGGGTAGAAATTGGCTGGGAACATGAAGGTAAACGCTATCGAGTTAAACGCGCCTGTCGGGGTTATAAAAACGAAGGTGATTTTGACGCTGGCAAAACTCAATTAACTATGTGGGTTGGTGCGGATGATGGCAAATGGAATATACCAACTCAGCAACCAGACGATATAATTAATCAAATTTTACCCGCTACTCTACATCAATATTTTTTCTTTGACGGCGAACGAATTGAAGAAATAGTCCGTTCTGACAAAAAAGCTGAAATTGCCGAAGCTACAAAAATTTTCTTGGGTATAGAAGTAATTAACCGTTCCATCAGACATTTGGGAGATACTAAAAAAACTCTAGAAAATGAGTTAAAAGCTATTGGTGATTCTGAAACTAAACAACTATTACGACAGCAAGAAAAGATAGAACGAGAGCGTGAACGCATTACCAAAAGGCAAACAGAAATTAAAGAAGAGTTAGATTATCAACAAACTTTTAAAAAAGAGACAAGTAATCGTTTACGAGAACTGAGTGCTGCTAAGGAATTGCAAGAAAGATGGCAAGATTTAGAATCGCAGAAAGCGGCGAATCAAGAAGAATATAAAAAAACCAAGGAAGCGCTGAAAAAAGTTATCTCCGCGCGGGGTTATACAGTTTTACTGTCAGAAACTACATCCCAGTTCCGAGGAATTATCAATGATTTGAAGCAGCGTGGCGAGTTAACATCAGGAATTTCGCGGGAATTTGTGAATGATTTACTCAATTCTCAACGCTGTATTTGTGGCGCAGAATTACACGAGGGTAATCATTCTCATACTCATGTAAGTACCTGGTTAAATAAAGCAGGTTCCTCGGCGGTAGAAGAAACTGCAATTCGGATGAGCGCTCAAGTAGATGAAATTGATAAGCAAGCCATAGGATTTTGGCAAGAAGTTGATAGAGAACAAACTAGGATTAATCAATTAAGGCAAAGCATATCTCAAATTGAAGGCGATTTAGATAATATTCAAGAACGGTTACGAAAAGATGCTAATGAAGAAATTAGTAGTTTGCAAAAACGGTTAGATGAAATTGAAAGTAAAATTGATGAGTTAAATCGAGAGCAGGGTGCAAATCAGCAGCAAATTGCTCAATTCACAACTGAGATTGAAGGTTTAAATAAACAAATTGCAAAGCAAAAGCTGAATGAAGACAAGCAAACTTTAGCACAGCGACGAATTAACGCCACTCAAGATGCAATTGAACGGTTAACGGAAGTTAGAAATCGTCAAGAACAACAATTTCGCCTGCAACTAGAAAAGCGAGTGCAAGAAATATTTACAGAAATCTCTGTAACTCCATACATTCCTAAAATTAGTGAAAAATATGAACTGACATTAGTAGAAAATACCACAGGTATAGAAGCACCCGTTGCAGCTTCTACGGGGGAGAATCAAATTCTCAGTTTATCCTTTATTGCCAGCATCATTGACAAAGTACGGGAATGGAGTGAGAAGCGGAAAATGATGATGATTCCCGATAGTAGCACTTTCCCAATTGTGATGGATTCACCCTTCGGTAGTTTGGATGAGAATTCGCGGCGACACATTGCGAAGACAATTCCCCAATTAGCGAATCAGTTGATAGTTTTAGTTACTAAGACTCAGTGGCGGGGTGAAGTAGAAGCAGAAATGACAGACAGAATCGGTAAAGAATATGTGCTTACGTATTATTCATCTAAGCCTGATTGCGAACAAGATTATATTGAGTTGGGTGGAGAAAGATATCCTTTGGTGAAACAAAGTCCGAATGAGTATGAATATACTGAAATTATTGCGGTTGAACGTAATCTTTAAAGGATAAAGTTATGCTTGCGAGTCCAGACGGAAAGTATATGACACCTCAGGAATACCTGGAATGGGAAGAACACCAAGATATTAAATACGAATATATCAATGGTGAAGTCTTTGCCATGACTGGAGGTACAATTCCCCATACTAGTATTGCCTTAAACTTAGCTTCGGCGTTAAAAAGTCACCTTCGAGGAAGTTCCTGTCGGGCTTTTATGGCAGATGCAAAAGTAGGAGTAACTGAGAACGGGCCGTTTCACTACCCGGATGTTGTGGTGAGTTGTGATAAAAGAGATAGACAAGCTATTAAATTTATTCAATATCCTTGTGTAATTGTCGAAGTTCTCTCCCCCAGTACAGAAGCTTACGACAGAGGCAAAAAATTTATGCAGTATCGCCGTATCGAGACTTTACAAGAATATGTCCTCATTGATGCTGAAAAAATCAGTTTAGATTGCTTTCGTATAAATGACAAAGGGATTTGGGAATTACATCCTTATGAAGAAGCGGATGAAGTTCATTTAACTAGTGTTGATTTCCACTTTCCTATTTCTTTGGTTTATGAAGATGTTCAGTTTGCAACCTTAGTTTAGGCGAAACTAGAGATAGTGGCAGAAAAAGTAAACCCACGCTGGGATGATTAAAAATGACAGCACACGAAAGAGAACAGTTAATTAAAGATATCAACGTACTGCTACATCAAGCTTATGACAGTACTTTAGATGAAATTCACGCACTATTAAAAAGAATCGATGATGTAGATGATGAAGAAGACTTAAAAGCCATCAAAGAAGCTAGGGAAGATATACGCATTAATGGCACTGTGTCTTGGGATGAAATTCAAAACGAAATAAGGAATGAAATAAACAAGGATGTTGCGTGAGTTACGAAGTTAAATTCTCAAGGGGTGCGAAAAAGCAGTTTAGGAAACTACCTATAGACATACAACAGCGCATACAAACTAAAATCAACGACTTGGCAATAGAACCGCGTCTAAACGGGATAAAAAAATTACAAGGTGATAATAATTCATATCGTGTTCGAGTAGGAGATTATCGAGTTGTTTATGAAATAGATGATGATGTTTTGATAGTGACTGTAATTAAAGTAGGACATCGTAGCGAGATTTATAAAGATGAAAGTTAGCGGAGTGGGGAATATCGGTGCGATCGCTAATTTCGGTAGGAGTAGATCGTGCTAGTAATCCTGAAGAACCGGAAGTTTATCGCCGTGGTGAGGTGGTGAAGGCTGAACCCGCAGTGCCACGATGGACTATGTTAGTGGATAATTTATTTGTTTAAGCGATCGCCTATTCAATAGTATAAAAAAATACTTTAGATACTGCGTAAACAAAGCCTGCCGTAGCCATCGCTTTTAGCTTTCGGTTAAAATAGTAACAATGTAGATATTACAACAATGGCTGCAAACAGAATCAGGGTTGCTAAAGATAAGGCTGAGTTAGTGAAATCTCTAATCGCATCAAAAGACACAACTGGGCCTTTTCAAACTTATGTAGAAGTTATGGTGTTTGCAGCAGCATTAGGCGTTAAATATAAAAAGCGCGTTCCTTTGGGGGAAACTACAAAAAGAGAACCATCTCCAATTCCACAAGAAAATTTTGCTTCATTGGGATATGACTTAATTATTAAATTATTAGGAATCAATGAAACGCAAGATATCAATATACTCTCATCTAGAGAAGAACAAGATGAAGATAAACGCACTCAAATATTTGAAGAATATGCTAATGGAGGACTGGAAGTTTTACAAAACGAGTTACGGGGTTCTGTTGACTACTCAGAGCGACTTTTATTAGTTCTTATTTCTGAAAAAGGAACAAAAGAACAGCTAGAAGAAGAATTTGACCTCAGTAAATTCTTAAAATAATTTTTTTGCTTGCTTAATTAAGTTATTAAATATGAAAAATATAGCATATTATTGTCAACGTTTTGCTGAATTAAATGTGAGTAGTAGCCGCAAGCGTGGTAATGCTCAATATAAACCAATATTACTTTTGTCTGTAATTGACTTAATTGCACGAGGTGTCATTACTACTAATGAGATTCCAGTTTCAGACGAATTAGTTCAAACATTTGAGAGGTATTGGAATGTAATCGGTTCTCCCTCTTACAAAGGTGGTTTACACTATCCTTTCTTCCATCTGCAAACTGAGGGCTTTTGGTACTTAAAATTTAAGCCTGAGTTTAATGGGTTACAGCCAAAAACAATTAACAAACTAAGGGAAGCTGTTGAATACGCATACCTAGATAATGAATTATTTCACTTTTTGCAAGATGATTTTTTCAGAAAAGAACTAATTGATGCACTTGTGGCAGCTTTCTTTTCTGATAATGAAAATGATATAGAAGCTATTTTACAAATAAATCAAAGTTTTCAAGATGACACGGTAGAGATAGAAAAATTAATTGAAATAGGAAATTTAGAGAATAATCCAAGGTGGAGCTTGAAACGAGCAGTTATTAGAAATGCTTTTTTTAGAAAAGCAGTTGTATACATTTATGATTACAGATGTGCCTTTTGTGGACTGAGAGTAACTAAAAAAGTAAATCAAAATATTGTGGATGGCGCACACATTAAGCCATTTTCACAGTTTTATGATAATAAAATTTATAATGGAATTGCTCTTTGCAAAAATCATCATTGGGCATTTGATAGAGGTTGGTTTGCTGTAGATGAGCAATACAAAATTATAGTTAGCAATGATTTGGAAGAAGCATCTCCCTATGCTAAACCTATGAAAGATTTTCATGGTGAAACAATACTTCTACCAAATACAGAGCAACATTTTCCAGAACTGGAAGCGCTACAATGGCATCGCCAAAATATATTTCAAGCATAATTACAGGACAGGTGGAAGTCCTACCGCTTTCGGTTCAACAAACTTGCCATCAAAACCTATAGTTTTATCTTCTAGAGTCCTAGCATCCGCCAAAGCCTTACGAAGTTCAGCACGTTCCATCTGTTCCTGAATTCCACCCAGGATGTAAACCAATAACTTCGCCGCCAAATCTCGTCCAGCAACCTGCACTCGCTTTTTATTTGGGTCGTACAAAACCCCATACCACAGAGATTGGGGATATTCCATACCACTAAAGCCACCTTGCTGGTCAAACTTCCGTAGTTTCTTAAAAATATCTGCCAGCGAAAAACCTTTTTTAAAAACCAAAATTCCCAAAGCTTGGGCTAATGCAACTTGAGCAACCGGACGGAAAAGCATATTTCCTTCACCTCCATCCTTCTCAAAGCTGAAGCGCCGTAAAGCTGGTGTATCCTCGTGTTCTAAAATCTTATAACTGGAAAGACTAGCCAAAGAATCAAATAGCTTTCTAAATTCCTCAATTCCCTGCTCAAGTTCTTCATCCTCTGGACGCATGGGAATTAGACCTTTCTCCAAGGGTTTCCAGTGAGGGAACTTTTGAGCCAAATATCGCTCAGACATATCTTGTAGAGCTTGCAATGTCGTCAAAACTGTAGAATTGGAGGCTACTGTTGCACTATTCCAATTAACACGGGGATTACGCTCTTGTCGTTGTTCTAATAGTGGATGTGTAACTGCAATTTTTCTAGCAACGATCGCAAAACCATCATCTTCATTCAACTGTGTTAGCTGACCTTTAGTCAAGGGTGCAGCCATCAGGTTGACATGAACAAAAATCGATCTCACTCTCCGTCTCGCTTGGGTGCGAGTTTCCCCAGTCGCTACCGCACAGATGAACTCAATACCAATTTTTTCCTTGGGTAAATTTTGCAAGTAAGCAAGGTCTACTTGGTACTTTTCTATCAAATCATTTACTGTAATAAAACTGTCATCAGCACCTTTATCTTTTTTATAGCGCTGGAGTTTACGAGTTTTGATTAACTCCATCAACCCCTGCACCCCCATTAATCGGTGTTGACCATCTAGTGCATAAATAGTCACATCATCCTCAGAAATATTTAGCAGACCTACTTTAGCGTCTTTATCTAGGGGGATGAAATCTGTAGTAGATTTTGTGGCGCGTCCTTCACTATCCCACTCAGCAGCTTTGGGATTATCTACCCACGGTTGATTAATTACAACCAACACTGGCGGAAACTTATGGTTATGTCGAGCCGCTAAATATTGGACTAAAGGTGCTTGACGTGACCAATCAAGGGGACGCTGCTGAATTTCATCAATACTATCCGCGTCAATCTCGACATTATCAGTCTCTGGATTATACTTTTTTTGAAACAGAGGTAAGCCAGAGGCGAAGTGAACCCGACCTGCAAACCATTCCAAGGTAACAGAGCTAACATAAGCCTCAGTACCACCCATTTCGGTTTTTTGAACGAGAATCTGATCTTTTCTCCCTAAAAACTTCTCCAGGAGTAAAGCTAGTACCTGTTTTTCCTTGTTTTCTCGTTCCAGGTACTCTCTAGCGATGTCAGCCGTTGGGTCAGATGCACTATCTTTCATGTTAAATTTTAAAAACAGATTAGTCTTATGTAGTTTAATTATCCAAAAAATTGGATATTAGTAGTAAAGTTTTTAAAAACTTTTTTCAATCTCCACAAAGGTGGATTTTGTCTGTGTAGCCCGAATATTAGGCCAGCGTTTCTAAAGAGAAGGAGAAATGACTACAGCACAACAACCAGAAAAGACAGTTCAGCAAACACGTACTGTAGCAGAGTTAGTGGACTATATCCAAGCTCTCACCACTGAAATTCAAGAATTGTATTGTTTGGATGAGATACCTTGGGTGGTGGGCTATTCGGGTGGTAAAGATAGTACTGCTACTTTACAGCTTATCTGGAATGCGATCGCAGCACTACCACCAGAAAAACGGATTAAACCAGTTCATGTTATTACAACTGATACGCTAGTAGAAAATCCTGTAGTCTCTGTTTGGGTACGCAAATCCTTAGAAAGGATGAGGGTTACTGCTAAAGAACAGAAAATGCCCATAGAACCCCATTTATTACAACCAGAAATCAAAGAGACATTCTGGGTAAGCTTGATTGGTAAAGGTTATCCAACGCCGCGAGGAAAATTTCGTTGGTGTACAGACCGTCTAAAAATTCATCCTTCTAACCGCTTTATCCGTGATGTGGTTAGAGTAAATGGTGAAGTTATTCTTGTTTTAGGTACGCGTAAGGCTGAAAGTATCAAACGTGCTATCTCAATGGAGAAACATCAAGCAGGTAGCCTAAAAGATCGCCTCATTTCTGATTCAAGTTCAGCTACATCTCTGCTTTACCATAGTGCAAGCTTGCCTAATTCTTTAATATATAGCCCCATCGAAGATTGGCGTACTGATGAAGTTTGGATTTACTTAAATCAGTGGCAAAACCCTTGGGAATATAGTAACAAAGACCTGTTCACTATGTATCGAGGCGCTACAGCAGATAATGAATGTCCTCTAGTTGTTGATACTTCTACTGCTAGCTGTGGTGATTCTCGATTTGGGTGTTGGGTTTGCACAATTGTTAGTAAGGATAAATCAATGGAGGCAATGATTCAAAATGATGGAGAGAAAGAATGGATGCAGCCTCTATTAGATATCCGCAATGAATTAGATAATAGAGATGACCGCGATAAAAGAGACTTCCGTCGCATCTGGGGAGAAGTCCAACTTTTTGAGCGTCATGTAGATGGTGAAGCCTCTATTGAACCAATTCATGGCCCTTATACAAAATATTGGCGAGAACATTGGCTCAGACGATTATTAGAAGCACAAACAAAAACCCGTCGTACAGCGCCAGAAAATATGCGCGACATCACCCTAATTACTCTAGAAGAAATGAGCGAAATTCGCCGCATTTGGCTAGAAGACAAACACGAATTTGATGATAGCTTACCCCGGATTTATCAAGAAGTGACTGGCGAAGAATTTCAAGACCCCCGTCCTGGTGCTGATTATAGCCTACTAGGCCGTGATGAATGGATAGTATTAGAAGAAATCTGTGAAGGTGATGCGATGCACTTGGAACTCATGGCGAAATTGTTAGATACAGAACGCCAGTATCGCAAAAAAACTCGTCGCGTGGGGATATACGAAACCCTAGAAAAATGTTTTAATACGAGTTCCCGTTCTCCAGAAGACGCAATTAAAAATGCTCGTTTGAAACGTGAATTAAGCGAAGCAGTTAGTCAAGGTGATGTTGCCAAAGTCAAGCAGATGACTTTGGGCGATGTTGCAGCAATCAATGAAGTAGATGAAGGTGAAAGCGAAAGTGATGAACAGGTAAGTTGGGCAAGTATGAAATTTAAAAAGTAAAATTCAGAAGAATAGCAATAATAAAATACCGGGCGATTCAAAATCGCGGCTACACAGACGAAACCCACCTCCGTGGGTTAAAGAAAAATGAGAGCAAGTTTTACACAATTATATGTGCATTATGTTTGGGCAACCTGGGATAGATTGCCGCTAATTATGCCTGATATTCAAAAGCAAGTTTACGGAGCAATTATTCGGGAATGCGAACAGTTAAAGTGTACCGTAATTGCGATTGGTGGTATTGAAGATCATGTCCATCTTCTAACGGGTTTTACGCCAACCATCAGTGTATCTGATTTGGTTAAACAAATTAAGGGAAGTTCATCCCATTTTATCACTCACGAAATTAAGCCAGGTGAGTTTTTTAAATGGCAAGGTAGCTATGGAGCATTTACAGTTAGTCATGATGCCATTGATAATATAGCCAATTACATCAGAAACCAAGCTACCCACGATAGCCAAAAATCACTTATTCCCACCTGGGAACTAACTCCAAAATAAACCAACAATTATGTATGAATTTAGTCCACGTTCGCGTAGCGTTCCGTTCGCGCAGCGTCTCGAAGAGAAGGAAAGGTGGACTTTGCCTGTGTAGCCGCGAATTCCATTCGCCCGGTATCTGATGAACTCTACCTGTGTAGCCGCGAATTCCATTCGCCCGGTATTTATTTTCCCGATATTTAATAATCTCCAACCATGATATTTCTTGAACTCGTTTTACAAAACTTTGGCCCCTACAGTGGGAAACAGGTAATCAATCTTAACCCAAAAATTGATGAGGAAAACTCACACCCAATTATCCTCTTAGGTGGGATGAATGGCGGCGGAAAAACTACCCTTATGGATGCCATTCGTCTCGCCCTTTATGGCCCCCGCGCTCAATGTTCTACCCGTGGTAATTTAAGTTATAGCGATTTTCTCAATCAATGTGTTAACAATAAAATTGATCCAGTTGCAGACACCCGGATTGAATTACTTTTTGAACATATTGAAAACGATAAACCAATAAAATACCGTGTTGTGCGTAGTTGGACAAAAAATCCTAAAGACGGTAAAGATACGTTAGGTATTTTAGGTGACAGTGATACATGGCCTGATGCTTTAGTTAATATCTGGGATGAGTATATTGAAAATCTCCTGCCGTTAGGTATTTCTAACTTATTTCTCTTTGATGGTGAACAGGTTAAAGAACTAGCAGAACAAGAAATACCACCACCAGTTGTAGTAGACGCAATACGCGGACTTTTAGGGCTAGAGTTAGCAGATCGTTTAGCAGTTGATTTAGATATCTTAGTTAACCGTAAACTTAAAGAAGTTGGTAATAGTAAGGATTTAGCAAACCTAGAGGAAATTGAAACTAGGTTAACCCAACAGCAAGAAGATTATCAAACAACAGAAAATAAATTAGAAACTCTCAAAAATCAGGTAGAAGAGTTAGAACAAAAGCAGCAAGAAGCCTTTGATAAATTCATTTCTGAAGGTGGGAAGATTGCAGCAGAACGTAATCAACTAGAACTACAACAGGATACAAAAACTGCTGAGATTGAACAAGTACGTCAATTTATGTATGAATTAGCGGCTGATGTTTTACCTCTAGCATTAATTCCCAATTTGCTTAATCAGGTGCAAGCACAGGGGGAAAAAGAATTTCGCCATCAACAGGTACAAATGTCTAAAGATTTATTAATTGAGCGAGATCAGCGTTTACTGGCTTGGCTAAATCAAGTAGTACTCTCTCCGATACAAGTTGAAAAAATCCAATCATTTTTAATCCAAGATGTAGATAGTTTATATGCAAAGACTATCCAGCTAGAAGCACCTTGGTTATTAGCTGATGATGAGACTTTAAGTCAGCTAGATAATCTCATATATCACTTACAAAATTCTCAACTTTTTGCTAAAGAGAAATTAACTATTCTCATAAATAAAGAAGAAGAAATTCACACTCTGGAAAGACAAGTGCAAACAGCAGCAGCACCAGAAGATTATACAAAGCTGCGTAAAACACTAGAAACGGCCCAAAATCAAGTTGTTGAAGCTAAGGCAAATTACGAAACAATCCGCCGTCGTTTAGCTGAATTAGAAACTATTATTGCTAAGTCAAAAAAGGAATTAAGTGATTATACCGTAGAAAATATTAAACATAAAAATAGCGAACATATTATTAACTCTGCGGCTAAAGTGCAAAACACACTCAAGATTTTTCGTGAAAAATTAACCTTGAGAAAGCTCAATAAATTAGAGGAAGAAGTTAAAAATTGCTTCCTTTATCTTCTCCATAAATCAGATTTGGTGCATCGCATTACCATTGATACTAAGACTTTCAGCCTTTCACTTTACGATTTTAGTGGTAAACCTGTCCCTAAACATCGCCTCTCGGCTGGTGAAAAACAACTACTAGCGATCGCCTTCCTCTGGGGTTTAGCCAAAGTCTCTGGACACCGCCTACCTGTAGCAATCGATACGCCACTAGGTAGACTAGACTCCTCTCACCGCAGTAACTTAGTTGAACGTTACTTTCCATCTGCCAGTCATCAAGTGATTTTGTTATCTACGGATACTGAGATTGGCAAGAAAGAAGTTGAAACACTGCGAGAAAATGAAGCGATCGCTCGTGAATACCTGCTCAAATACGACTCCTCCACCCGCCAAACTACCATACAACCTGGTTATTTTTGGTAGTAAATATTATTAAAAAATTGAGCGATCGCAATTTCAAAATTATGGAATCATCAATAGAACGTATTCGTCTCTCCCAAACAGCTAAAGACCAACTTACCAAACTTAAGCGCAGCACCAAAATCGACCAATGGAATATCCTATGCCGTTGGGCGTTTTGTCGTTCCCTCGCAGAAGCAACCGCACCCTCCCCTGTCCCAATTCCCCAAGATAGCAACGTCGAAATGACTTGGCGCGTCTTTGGCGGCGAAATGTCCGATATACTCCTCCTCGCCCTCAAGCAACGCTGTCATAATGACGGTTATCCCACCGACAAAGAAACCCTCGCCATCCAATTCCGCTTACATTTACATCGCGGTATTGGTTACTTAGCAGGCGATCCAAATATCAAGAAAATTGAAGATTTAATTGAACTAGCGGTTAAAAATTGAAAGGATATTAGTTGACTGTTAACTCTTCACTGTTAACTGACAACTAATATTATGCCTGAAGCGTTAGAAATCGAGCGTCATAGAGCTGCGATCGCTCGCACTGACATATCTCGCCCCGTGCGATTGGCAATAGAATGGGCAATCCTAAATCCAGACACCACTTTTTTTGACTACGGTTGCGGCTACGGTGGTGATGTCCAGCGAGTAGCAAACTTAGGCTACACCAGTGCAGGCTGGGATCCTTACTACCATCCCGATGTACCACGCATCGCCGCCGATGTGGTCAACTTGGGCTATGTCCTTAACGTCATTGAAGACCCAGAAGAACGCCGTCAAAGCCTAATCCAAGCTTGGGAACTCACCGGGAAAGTTTTAATTGTCTCCGCTCAAATACTAATTAACGCTCCCAGCAAAACCCAACTTGCTTACAATGATGGCATTGTGACGCGCCGCAATACTTTTCAGAAATATTACGAACAAGAAGAACTCAAAACTTATATTGATGAAGTTTTAAATGTAGATGCAGTACCGATCGCACTAGGTGTCTACTTTGTTTTTCGAGATGAAGCTGAAAAAGAAAGTTACAAAGCTATCCGCTTCTTTTCTACCACCTCTACACCGCGAGTCCGCATCCCCATTAAGCGGTTTGAAGACTATCAAGAACAGCTGCAACCCTTAATGGCTTTTTTTACCAAGCGCGGTAGACTACCTGTGAAAGGCGAATTGGAAAATGAACAGGAATTACTGAATGAATTTGGTAACTTTCGCCGCGCCTTTGGCGTAGTTTTGCAAGCTACTGATGAGGCTGAATGGGACGCGATCGCTTACCGTCGTTCTCTGGATATTCAAGTTTATCTCGCCCTCACCCACTTTGATAAACGTCCTGCATGGCAGAAACTAGCCCCAGAAATGCGCCACGATATCAAAGCCTTTTTTAGTAGTTATGAAGAAGCGTGCCTTGTAGCCGACCAAAAACTTTTCAGCTTAGGTAAACCTGGGGTGATTCAAACTGCGTGCGAAAAAAGCAAAATTGGTAAACATACGCGTGGTGCGCTTTACGTCCATGTTTCAGCTTTAGCAGCACTTGACCCCGTACTACGAATTTGTGAAGGTTGCGCTAGCCGTACCATTGGGCGTGTCGATGAAGCTACATTAATCAAATATCACACTGATAAGCCGCAAATATCCTATCTGTCTTACCCCGAATTCGATACCAATCCCCACCCCGCGTTAAAAGCCAGCATAGGTATTGATTTAAAAACCCTATTTGTCACTCATCGAGACTACGAAACTAGGGCAAATCCACCGATTTTGCACCGTAAGGAAACATTTGTTACCAGCAACTACCCTCGTTACGAAGAATTTGCTAAACTCACCCAACAAGAACAGGAATTAGGGCTGCTTAACCAAAAAAGCGACATTGGTACGCGTGAAGGTTGGGAAAAATGCCTTGCTGCACACAGAGTAGAAATCAAGGAGCATCAGGTTTATCCAATTCAGAAAAGTTAAGGAAAAGCTAAGACTTTCCAAGCATTCTTGATGAGCATATCAGCCAAGAAGATTTGGTGCAAACTGGCGTATATGCATGAGATGGTATAGCAGATGTGGCAAGATAACTGCAATTGGCTAATACCAATTTTACGCGAAGCGCACAGCTTTATAATTCCTGTATTTGTATGATAGGCGCTTGCTGCGTCTGATAAGGTGCATTATTAAGTGAAATTAATCAAAGGTGATAAGGAATGTTTAAACAATGAGAGAAATGCAAGCACTGCGACAAGCTGTCCAAAGTCGTAAGATGGGTGCTTTGTTATTGCTAGGTTTTGCATCTGGCTTGCCGTTGTTTTTAACTAGTAGAACGTTGCAGCTGTGGATGCAAGATGCCAAGGTTGATATAGGGAAAATTACTTTATTTGGTCTGCTGGCTTTGCCTTATTCCCTGAAATTCTTATGGTCTCCTTTATTAGATAGATTTATACTGCCAGTGTTGGGAGGAAGGCGGGGTTGGTTAGTAATCACACAACTCGGATTAGCATTAGCGATCGCATTTCTAGCATTACAACAGCCTGCCCAAAATGATCAAGTACTACAAGTACTGGCAATCAACTGTCTGATTATCACTTTTTTGAGTGCCACCCAAGACATTGCCGGTGATGCCTACCGCACGGACATTTTAAATCCCCTAGAATCCAAAACAGGTGCATCAGTTTGGGTTCTAGGCTATCGTTTAGCCCTGTTTATTACCAGTTCCTTAGCTTTGGTATTAGCAGATCATATCCCTTGGAATGGTGTTTACTTACTCATGGCAGCTTTAATGGCAGGGAGTATACTGACAACTTTATGGGCACCAGCAGAACCAAAGATCCGCGACAACATACAAAAAGCTGCGCCTCTATCTTTTAAAGATGTCATTTTTCTGCTATTTATAACTGTGTTAGTAGTTGGATTAATCGGAGGTGTATTTGTCGGCTTTATCTCCCTACCTCTATTTTATTGGCTATTAGCAACTTTGATATTAGCCTGGATAGTCACGTCTTTGTTATTACCGACAGAGTTATTAGGTGAGGTAAGAGAAGATAGTCCGCCCCAAAATTTACAAGAAGCAATTTTCCTACCATTCAAGGAATTCTTTCACCGATTTGGGCTGACTCAAGGTAGCGTCATCCTAGTTTTTATCGTCCTCTATAAGCTAGGTGATTCTTTGGTGGGAATCACAGCGAATTTATTTTTGCGGGAAATCAGTTTTACCAAAACTGAGATTGGGGCAATTCAAGCTGGAATAGGTTTTCTAGCAACGACAGTCGGCGTATTAGTCGGTGGCGTCATTATGACTAGAATTAACCTCAATCGCAGTCTATGGATATTTGGCATACTGCAATTATTGAGTAACTTGGGTTATTATGCGTTAGCGGTTGCTGGCAAAGATTATTCGCTTTTAGTGTTGGCAGTGAACATCGAAAACTTCAGTGCTGGATTAGTCACAGTTGCTACAGTTGCATTTTTAATGAACCTTTGTAACCACCGCTTTACAACTACTCAGTTTGCTTTATTCTCTAGCTTAATGGCTATTAGTAGAGACGTTCTTTCAGCTCCTGCCGGAGATTGGGCTAAGGCCACAGGCTGGCCCTCATTTTTCTTACTAACCCTAGTAGCAGCCTTACCTGGATTGCTGCTTTTACCGTTAGTTGCCCCCTGGAACCCTCAGCCAGTGGCAGTATCCAGACCAGGACTTGAGGACGAAGAAGAGGATATATGGGGAATCAAGTAGTTATTGCTGTCGGCACATTTATTCTCTTACTCACTGGTTTATTACTTGGCTATGTTCTTTCACAGTTAGTTCTAGGATTTCTAGCATTTAACCTCCTAACTTTTTTCGGAACACTCAGCCTAATTTTAATTTTTGGTACACTTTATTACGTTTTATTTTGGCAGTTGCGAAGAGATCAATCTCGGCCATCAACTATAAATGAAGGGATACGAAACCAGGTAGACGATGGTGTATCTGATAGCTATCTCAAAAACAGGCTAATCGCTAAATTATCCGGTGACACTGCCGCTGCCGAACGGTTAATTGAACAAGCAAAGGAGACTTATCCTGGGATGCCGGAGAATTGGTATTGTGAGAGAGTCCTTGATGACTTAGAGCGCGATCGCCAATAGTATGGAAGCAGGGAGTAGGGAATGAGGAAGATGAGGAAGCAGGGGGAAGCAGGGAGCAAGGGAGAAGAGTTTTCCCCTGAGCAAGAGCAGCACCCCCGCCCCTCTGCCTCTTTTCAAT
>NZ_CAXTNE010000026.1:46805-48025 GCF_964245445.1 uncultured Nostoc sp. | reverse complement strand
GGGGAATGGGGCATGGGGCATTGGTTATTAATTCTTCTCCTCCACTCCTAACTCCCAGCTCCCAACTCCCAACTCCCCACTCCCCACTCCCTATGATTTACTCGGACTTCATTTCACCGCAAACCCAGTTTTACCAGCTGACAGTGCCATTTCAACTTGAAGGCGGCAAAACATTAACTGGGGTTCAGGTTGCTTATCGCACCTGGGGACAGTTAAATGCTCAAGGCGATAATGGGGTACTAATTTGTCATGCCTTAACTGGTTCGGCTGACGCTGATGATTGGTGGGAACCTTTGTTTGGTTTAGGCAAAGCTTTCAATCCAGAACGCGATTTTATTGTATGCAGCAACATCTTGGGAAGTTGTTACGGCACAACCGGGCCAACTACTATTAACCCCATAACGGGAAAGCCTTATGGCATATCCTTCCCTGAGATTACAATCCGAGATATGGTTCACCTGCAAGCTGTACTACTAGAATACCTGGGTGTTCAATCTCTGCGGTTAGTAATTGGCGGTTCGCTCGGTGGAATGCAAGCACTGGAGTGGGCGTTATTATATCCAGAAAAAGTAAAAGCGATCGCACCTATTGCTGTTTCTGGCAGACATTCAGCTTGGTGTATTGGATTAAGTGAAACCCAAAGACAGGCAATTTATGCCGATCCAAACTGGCAAGGAGGGAACTACACCCTGGATGCGCCCCCAAACCAAGGACTCGCAGTTGCGCGAATGATGGCTATGAGTACTTACCGTTCTTGGGATAGTTTTACAATTCGCTTTGGGCGGCAGTATGATGCATCTGAGCAGTTTGC
Organism: uncultured Nostoc sp.; assembly: GCF_964245445.1. Lineage (GTDB taxonomy): Bacteria > Cyanobacteriota > Cyanobacteriia > Cyanobacteriales > Nostocaceae > Nostoc. The sequence continues at coordinate 47,214 of NZ_CAXTNE010000026.1, read as the reverse complement.
TATAGCTAGTTACCTACAGCATCAGGGTCAAAAGCTGACAGAACGATTTGATGCCAACACTTACATCATCCTCACCCACGCAATGGATCGCCACGATGTTGCACGCGATCGCACAGTTGCTAATTTATCAGATTATGAATCTGTTCTGCAAAGCATCCAGCAACCAACTCTAGTTGTCGCAATTGATTCTGACATCCTCTATCCTCCAGTTGAACAACAAGAATTGGCAAATTTAATCCCTAATGCTCAACTGGCGTGGCTGAAATCAACCCACGGACATGATGCCTTTTTAATTGACATGGATGCATTGAATGAACTGCTAATCGCTTTTGAGCAAAGTTTAGATTTCCCAGCCTCCTAACTCGACGTATTGAGATAAAAGCTAGTAGTTTCGAGTTCTGAACACGAA
>NZ_CAXTNE010000026.1:12568-46705 GCF_964245445.1 uncultured Nostoc sp. | reverse complement strand
AAAAGCTCGGCCTTCCGAGTTCTGAGTTTAAGTGATGAGGCTCAGAGGTAGAACTATAGAGAAAAAACCTTGGCGCATCGCATTTACTGCTACAAAAACAAATTTAGAGCGGTGATTTATGATTGCCAAGACGTGGTGCATTGTGTAAATCACCTTCAGCGCGAAGTAAGTTAGCACAGTTGTCCTAACCTACGAACTGTGAACAAGCGGTTGATAATGAGATATGCGATGTTTGACAACAAGCCGCTCTGTATCTATGCATCCTCTGGAAATATACTTTTTCAGCAACTTACCCACAATCGAAATACCTTGCTCAATCTCCTCTGGCGGGAGACAGAAAGTCAAACGCATCGCTGGATAACCTTGTTTCTCAGGGAAAAATGCCGAACCGCACGCCAGGTAGACATTTTGTGCAAAGGCTTCCTTACGAATTGTCCCAATCGGAAAATCATCTGGTAACTGTACCCAGAGAAATAATCCCCCCGTGGGAACTGTCCACCGGATCTCTTCAGGAAAATAACGAACTGGCGTGGATTTAGAGGAACCTAAAACTTTTGATACCTACAAGAGGACTTTTCAAACAACCTCTAAAGCATCTTGCAAGTGCAGCAAGTTGCCCAAGTGATTTTAAGACAGAAATTACTGTTACTAGGAGACTTGACCAAATCCGCCTCCTCCAGGAGTTTCTATTACAAAAACATCCCCAGGTTTCATCTCTACTGTTGCTGTGCTGTCTAAATTCTCTTCAATTCCATTCTGGCGTTGTATCCAGTTGCGTCCGACAATCCCGGCTTCCCCACCATTTAATCCAAAGGGAGGGACAACCCGATGGCCAGAGAGAATATTAGCTGTCATGGATTCTAAAAACCGGATGCGGCGGACAACTCCATTACCACCGGAATATTGCCCTTTACCACCGCTATCGGGACGAAGACTAAAGCTTTCTAAAAGTACAGGATAACGGGTTTCTAAAACTTCTGGATCGGTCAAACGGGAGTTAGTCATGTGAGAATGAACACCATCAGTTCCATCAAAATCAATTCCTGCCCCAGAGCCGCCGCAGATAGTTTCATAATATTGATATTGCTCATTCCCAAAAGTAAAATTATTCATCGTTCCTTGAGAAGCAGCCATGATACCCAAAGCGCCATATAAAGCATCGACAATGGTTTGAGAAGTTTCGACATTACCCGCTACTACTGCTGCTGGATAAGTCGGATTCAACATACAGCCGACCGGGATAATAATTTCTAGAGGGTTAAGACACCCAGCATTAAGAGGAATATTATCATCAACCAAAGTCCTAAAGACATATAAGACTGCTGCTTGAGTTACAGCTTTAGGAGCATTAAAATTACTATTTAGTTGCCGAGAAGTCCCAGTAAAATCAATGGTAGCACTACGATTTTCTTGATGAATGGTAACTTGAACTTTAATTCGTGCCTCATTATCCATTTCATAAACAAATGATCCATCCTTGAGAAGATTGATAGCCTTTCTCACCGACTCCTCAGCATTAGCTTGCACAAACTTCATGTAAGCTTGAACAGTATCAACCCTGTATTGGGAAACCATTTTACGAAGTTCTTGTACTCCCCGCTCATTTGCGGCAATTTGTGCTTTAAAATCAGCGATATTTTGGTCAGGGTTACGAGCAGGATAAGTATGATTTGAAAGGTGCTGTCTTACTGTGGGTTCTCGAAAATTGCCCTCTTCAACTAAGAGAAAATTATCAAAAATAATTCCTTCCTCTTCTACTGTCTTACTGTGTGAAGGCATTGAACCAGGAGTAATTCCACCGATATCTGCTTGGTGTCCACGAGAAGCAACAAAAAAGAGGGGAGTGGGGAATGGAGTATTTTCACTACTCTCTAGAAAAACAGGAGTAATTGCAGTTACGTCAGGAAGATGTGTTCCCCCATTATAAGGATTATTAGATAGATAAACATTTCCCGGTTTTAGGGTGTCGCCTTTTTCATTAATTAAGCTGCGGACACTTTCACTCATTGAGCCTAAATGTACAGGAATGTGGGGGGCATTAGCAACTAATAATCCAGAAGAGTCAAAAATAGCGCAGGAGAAATCTAGCCTTTCTTTGATATTTACAGATGCTGCCGTATTTTGGAGAACAATTCCCATTTGTTCGGCGATAAATTGATAGAGATTTTTGAAGATTTCTAAGCGGATGGGATCAGGTTGAGATGTTGTGTGCATTTTTAACTCATTAAAAAAAGTGTGTAGTAATTGCTTAAGCGCTTTTTTAAATACTTCAGTATTTACTACTAGCTATCATTGTCTACTTGGGCAGTAAAACCGTGTTGAAGTTAGTGTAACGACGGTGAGTCTTTTCCAGCACAACAGCCGATTTATAAACGTTCTAAAATTAGATGGTTCTGTTCAGTTAACTTTGCTTTCCAGTTAAGTTCTACTACAATTGTGCTAATTTTTTCGACAACGATCGCAGGCCCATTAATACTATCTTCTGGTTGTAAATCTTCTCGTCTATAAACAGGTGTATCATGCCATTTGTCAGCAGTAAACATCCTTACTATCTCAACGGCTTCGGAGACTTCAATTATAGAACGTGTACGAGTAATTAAGGGTTCTTCGGGAGTCTCCATTTTCTGAATTACTTCTACTGAGGCTGATTCGACAATTAATGTTTTATCTAATTGAATAAAACCATAGCGGGATTTATGTTCATCCTCAAATTCTTGCCGCATCAATACCACATCAACAGCAAAGTTAACGGTTAAAGTAGAGTTCGTTCCTTCATATTTTAAGTTGACTTTTTTTACTATTTCTGTTTGAGCATGAATTTCATTTATTTCACTTCTAGCTTGAGTTTCTAAATATTCCATTAACTGCTCTAATTTAGGAATTACTGCTTGCGTTAAAGGCTGTTCTACTCCTCCTTCTCTAATCGCCCGGACATCAGCTAATCCCATTCCATAAGCAGAAAGAACACCAGCATAAGGGTGAAGGAATATCTTTTTCATTCCCAAGGTATCAGCAATTAAACAAGCAACTTGTCCGCCTGCGCCGCCAAAACAACAAAGCACATATTGGCTGACATCATAACCCCGTTGTAGACTGATTTTTTTAATTGCGTTTGCCATATTTTCCACTGCGATTGCAATAAATCCAGCCGCTACTTGTTCGGGAGTAGAATGATTTAATGTAGCGGCTTGAATATCTTGGGCTAATTGTGTAAATTGCTGAATTACAGTATCTTTATCTAGAGGTAAATTCCCATCAATTCCAAAAACCGAGGGAAAATATTGCGGGTGGATTTTGCCTAACATCACATTGGCATCAGTAACCGCTAATGGCCCCCCGCGTCGGTAACAAGCAGGGCCAGGATTTGAACCAGCAGATTTAGGGCCGACACGATAACTAGAACCATCAAAAAAGAGAATTGAACCGCCTCCAGCCGCAATCGTATTAATTGCTAATACAGGAACTCGCATCCGCGCCCCAGCAATTTCTGAATCTAATTGTCGTTCATACTCTCCTTTAAAGTGGGCGACATCTGTACTTGTCCCTCCCATATCAAAGGTAATAACTAACTCAAAACCTGCTCTTTTACTAGTTTGTACTGCACCGACAATACCTCCAGCCGGGCCACTCAAAATACTATCTTTACCTTGAAATTGTTGGGCTGCGATCAAACCACCGTCAGATTTCATGAACATTAATTTGACTCCAGGTAACTGACTCGCTACTTGGTTGACATAGCAACGTAGAATCGGAGTTAAATAAGCATCGACTACTGTTGTATCTCCTCGGCTGACTAATTTCATTAACGGACTAACTTGATGAGATACAGATATTTGTGTGAAGCCGATTTCTTGAGCGATTTGGGCGATTTCTTGTTCGTGTTTGGGATAGCGATCGCTGTGCATAAAAACAATCGCACAACTCCGAATTCCTGTGTTGCAAACTGCTTGTAAGTCATTTTTGACTTGTTGAATATTTATCGGTAGTAATTCATTTCCATGAGCATCATAACGTTCATCAATCTCAATCACCTGCTCATAAAGTATAGTTGGTAAAATGATATGACGGGCAAAGATGTTAGGACGGTTTTGGTAGCCAATTCGTAGCGCATCTTTAAAGCCTTTGGTGATGAAAAGAATAACCCTGTCTCCTTTTCTTTCTAATAGTGCATTTGTTGCTACTGTTGTCCCCATTTTTACTACTTCTATCGCTTCACTAGGAATAGGTTCGTTGCTGGAAATACCGATGATATCCCGAATTCCTTGAATAGCTGCATCTTGATATTGTTCGGGATTTTCTGAAAGCAGCTTGTAGACTATAATCCATTGCTCTTTAGGTAGAGAAACAATTAAAAAACGTTCAGGATGTCTTGAGAGTCTGTCTATAATTGCTTGATTATTAGTAACAGCAACAATATCTGTGAATGTACCACCGCGATCGGCAAAAACTTTTAACATTATTCTGTTTCCTCAACTCTATAGAGGTAGCATAACAATGGGTTATGAGGTCTTTCTACTTTAGGTGTAGAATATTTTTCTACAGATGTGGAATCTTAGATATAGTCAATTAACTGGGAAACATAAATCTTAAACTTTCCACTGCCATTTAGATTGTTGTGCATTCCATTTTACGGCTACTATTTCTGCTGGGGGATTGATGCGATGCCTGCGGCGGGCTACGCCTACGCCATTTTTCTCAAATTTGATAATCCCTGTAACTCCTTTAACTTGTTTTTTGTCTTCTTTAAAATATTTATTCATACATATCAGTAAAGATTGACTATCGGAAATGTCAAATTGCTCTAGAATTCTCAGAATTATTAACACTGAGTCGAAAGCTGTTGCACTACGCCATGTTAAGTTTTCTTCTCCCCATAATTGAGTGCCTAGTTGACAAAACTTTTGCCCTAATTTATTTTCACTATTGCACCCATTTGTTTTGCTGTGCCAATGCCAAGGAACACAAGCTATAATTTGACACTCATTTTGATTTACCAAATTATACTGACTTTGCTCATGAATCCAATGTAAAACATTCTCATGGTAAAAAGTTGCTGAACCAGCTATTAGACAGTTATTGATTTTTAATCTACTAATAAGCCCAGCATTATCCAGGGAATTAGGTTCAATTCCTCCATCAGGAATTATGATAATAATATCAACGCCATTACGTTTAATATCTTCTAGATAAGCTTGAATGTGATAATATTTCTCGCTAATATAACTACATTCTTTGAGAAAAATAAACTGTTCACTAGATTGCTCTAGACATTTTTTGATAGCATTTCTATATGAAATGCTATAACTACTATTTTGATTATAGATGATAGCTACTTTTTTAATATTTTTACCAGGCAATATTTTTGTCAAAGAATGAGCTAATTGTGTGGCATTTATGCTATCTTGAGTAGTCAGTCTAAAAAAGGATAAGCTTTCACCCCCAGATAAATGAGAAAGTTCATTAGATGTACTGCTAGAGTTTACTAAAATTAGTCCATTTTGAGAATATAACTGTAGTGCCTTCTTAGTCATTTCGCTTGAATAGTGACCGATAATAGAAATCAGGTTTAATTGTGGCGCTAAATTAGCTAAATTATCTGCTGTTTGGCTATATGGTGCATATAAATTATTAGGATCATTGACAATTAAAATTTTGAAGGCTATTTGACTATCTGTATTATTTAGAGTAAAAAACTTATCGGGTTTTATCTCATCTAAATTTATTTCTTTTCCTAGTGAGATTTTCTCAAAGCTTTGAAGATTTACTTGGAGTTGAAGTTGAGCAATACCTCGTAAAATTTCAGATGCAACATGACCTTGATTATGATAAAATGGCACAACTACAGCCAAAGTATAAATTTTAACTTTTTTCTGTTGTAAAAGAGATTTTTTATATTCGCTTAAGCAGTTATTAATATAAATTAAAACTTCTGGATTCCCTGTACCATAAATTTCTATTTCTTTTTTCCAAGCCCAAATAAAGCACTTTAATGCTTGATAATAAAGTCCTTGCTGATAAAATTTATTCCCTTGTATCTGTAACTCCACAATATCTTGATTTGGGGGAGAAAGAAAAATTTGTCTGCCAAAACTACCTTGAAAGTTATCATTGTTTAATTGAGGAGCAGTCTGCAATTTATATCCGTTATTAGGATGAAGTAAGAAATTAAGCAGTTTAACCCACTTCCCAGCTATCTGTTCTTGGTCAATTTGCATCAGTTCTGCTATTCTGGGATAAATATTATTACTGAGCCTATCTCTAATTTTTTGGTCAGATAAATTAAAGATTGTAGCTAAATGTTGTCGTGAGTGTCCTAATAAAGATTGACAAATAATTCCCTTGTCAATTTCACTGATTTGTTTTCTATTTGAAGCTGTCTCTAATTTATGAAAGAAAAGGTCAATATTAATATTTAGCTGTTCTATAACCTGTTGACAGTTTTGACACACCATAATTATCTATCATCCTTTTTTCAAAATGATAGTCTAATTTTTAACTTAGGTGATCCTATGGGTGTCGAACTAATTTCTATTTATGTTGACAATTAGATAGCTTGCTGGTTTAGCGGAATTACAATTACAGTAAAAAAAACATGAGTGGCAAATTAATTGTATTTGAAGGGGTGGAAGGCTGTGGTAAAACCAGCCAAATGCAGCTTTGTTCTGAGTGGTTGGAAAGTCTGGGTGTTTCGGTGGTTGTTACTCGTGAACCCGGTGGAACAGAATTAGGCTTACATCTTCGCCGCTTGCTATTAGAGAAGGCAGAGGATAAACCAGTTGCACAAGTAACAGAACTTTTGTTGTATGCTGCTGACCGATCGCAACACGTTGAACAAGAACTCAAACCGCATCTCCTTGCAGGGAAATATATTTTATGCGATCGCTACACTGACTCTACCATTGCCTACCAAGGATATGGTCGCGGTCTTAACATGAGTTTAATCAATCAGCTTAATCATATTGCCACTGCTGGTTTAGAGAGTCACTTAACTATTTGGCTAGATGTCGATGTCGAAGTAGGACTAGCCCGTAAACGAGGAGATGGAATAGGTTTAGACCGCATTGAACAAGAAACAATCGCTTTTCATCGGCGCGTTCAGCAAGGATACGCAGAGTTAGCAGCATCCTATTCCTCAAGAATTGTGCGGGTAGATGGCAGCTTGAGTAAAGAAACTGTACAACAAGTAATTCAAGGAATTTTGCGCGTACACCTGAAGGAGTTACCATAGGCATCGCCTCAAATTTTGAAGGCAAAATTTTTTGAACTATCTACTTAACTGTCCTTGCATCCTTGGTTTAAATGGTCAGCTTTCAGATTTTTCAACCAGGTTTTCGTACTCAAAGTGACTACTATTAGATGATCAAATTTACACAAAAGCCCAAATGTTCCTATAACAACTTGATTATTATTAGTCATTTGTCCTTTGTAAATAACTAATGACCAATGATTAATCAACCCGCTTAACTTCAAATCCCCGCAACCCTTCCGGTTCTTCATACTCAACCACAACATCTTGAACTACAGCAGCAGGTGGCCCAGAGTGACACCAGTGAACCATGTTATCTACAATATCTTGCGCTCCTTCAAAGACTGCCTCGACTCGATTATCAGGCAGATTCCGCACCCAGCCGGTTAATCCCAACTGGGTAGCTGTATCCACAGTTGAATACCGATAACCGACTCCTTGGACTCGGCCAGAAATGAATACATGGGCGCGGATGATCTTTGGCAGTGCTGTGGAATTCTGCATAGACTGGTATAATCTTTACGATTCCAGTCTACCTAGTTTGTGTATACACAAGCTGTTTTTAACTCCAATTCGCGAAATTAATCCTGGTCTTCGTCATCATCACCGCGATGTTTGTACTGGCGATCGCGATTATCTCATTCTTCATCACGTTGTTTCTACTTGCCACTGATTATTCTCCTATTTCCATAATTTTCCTCCTGAGTTAGCGAATCTCCTTATTCACAGTCACTTTAGTAATTTGTCTATCTTTGGGAGTGTCGCAGAGTAGTGATAAAGTATTTTTCAATACCTACTAACTGTAGTGAATTCAACTAATCAGTAGTCAGTTTTTAAACTTGGAATTTTGAATTGCTTATGTCTAACTTGCCACCACTCAATACAGAAACAATTTGGGCAATTCTTGAGGAAAAACTTGATGATGCCATAGTCAACCAGTTGCTATGGCATTATTTAGGCTATCGCTATGATTCCTCAACTGCACAATGGAACACTAGCCTAGTTGCACCAGAATGGCAAGATGATTACCCCCAACCACCAAATTTTATTGAATCTCGCCCCGCAACAGTCAAGTTGACTCGTTCAATTCCTGTTGAAAATAAACAACTGCTCAAAGAGAAACTGGGTTTCAAGGGTTACAAAATTGGGGAATTTGGGCCTCGGCAAACTCGCAGGGCGACAGCAGCAGGTTGGTTGTTAAGTTATTTGCAACAAACTAACGGCAAAATTGAGTAATCTTATACAGCAGATATTTAGCAATAACCATTTTAGTTTTATTAATATCTGCTAATTAAGAAATTAATAAAAACTTTTAAAGTTAAGTATTGTGGCAGTAAATGTACTAAATATAATCTGGATAATAGTTAAAAAATAAATTCTAAAAACAGTCAGAAATAGCCAAATATTAGTAACTTTTATATGTTATTTATAAATTCATCCTCAAGATAGAAGCGTTAATTATATAATTATTTCTCTAGAGCGATTTGTAAATTAAATTAAGTATCCGAGAATACTTATATCAACCCTTGATATTACAAACAGTTCTATGGCAAAGCCAATTGAATTTAATTTATTTGCACCTTATAACAAAGGAGTAGCATTAATTGGTTCTTTTTCTGATTGGCAAGAAATTCCAATGGAGAAAGGTGATGATGGTTATTTTCGTACAAGTGTTGAACTAGAAGACGGCGTTTATAAATATAAATTCCGTGTCCAGTCAAATTCATGGTTTTTTGAACCAGAACAATGGGTTGATGTTACAGATCCCTATGCAACTGATATAGATGAACTGAGTGGAAAAGATGATGGTGTTATCAGGGTCAAAGATGGCGAAAGGATTACCGATACCTATATTTGGCAACATGATGATAAACCTTTACCTGCTGACCACGAATTAGTAATTTATGAATTGCATGTAGGTGATTTTTCTGGCGGTGAGGATGATCCTTATGCACGAGGTAAGTACAAACACGTCATTGAAAAGTTAGATTATTTGTGCGAATTAGGAATCAACGCGATTGAGTTGATGCCGCTTAAAGAATATCCTGGTGATTATAGTTGGGGTTATAACCCCCGCCACTTCTTTGCAACAGAATCTAGTTATGGTTCTACTGCTGAGTTGAAAAAATTGATTGATGAGTGTCATGGTAAAGGTATTCGTGTAATTATTGACGGTATTTATAACCACTCAGAAGCATCTGCTCCTTTAACACAAATTGACCACGATTATTGGTATCATCACGAACCTCGTGACCCTGATAATAACTGGGGGCCTGAGTTTAATTACGAACATTTTGATGAAAATTTAGATATTTATCCAGCGCGGAAATTTATTGGTGATACAATCCGTTTCTGGATATCAGAATTTCATCTTGATGGTATTCGCTATGATGCAGCGCGGCAAATTGCTAACTACGATTTCATGCACTGGATTGTTCAGGAAGCCAAAAAAACTGCTAGCATGAAGCCTTTTTACAACGTTGCCGAACACATTCCTGAAACTACCAGCATTACTAATGTAGATGGACCAATGGATGGTTGCTGGCATGACAGTTTTTATCACTGCATTCTAGAACATATCTGCGGTGATACATTTGATTTAGAGCGTCTCAAAGATGTCATTGACTGCAAGCGCCAAGGCTTCTTAGGTGCTACTAATGTAGTAAATTACCTCACTAACCACGACCATAACCATATCATGGTTGAATTGGGAAACCGTGAGATTTTTAACGAAGAAGCCTTTAGGCGGGCTAAATTAGGAGTAGCCATCCTAATGACTGCTGTTGGCGTACCTTTAATTTGGATGGGAGAAGAATTTGGGGAGTACAAACCTAAACAACCCGAATCATCAAAAATCGATTGGACGCTGTTAGGTAATGATTTAAATCGTAGTTTATTTGAATCATACAAAGGCTTAACCAACCTGCGTAAAAGCAATCATGCTCTTTACACAGAAAATATTGATTTTATCCACGAAAATCCAGAGGCAAAAGTATTAGCTTATACTCGTTGGAATGATGAAGGTTCTCGTGTAGTCGTAATTGCAAATTTCTCTGAAAACTTCCTAGCTGAGTATCATGTTCCTAACTTTCCTAGCGTTGGTACATGGCATGAGTGGACAGGCAATTATGATGTCGAAGCTGGTGACGATGGTATCATAACTGACTTGGGGCCATACGAAGCCAAAGTGTTTGTATGGCAGTAATTATATATACTACTACTGAGGTGGTAGCCTAATAGTAAAGAAAAAGGGGGAAAATATTTCCCCTTTTGCAGTTATTATGACTTACGAATTGACAAAAAATACCAAATATGAATAAGTTTAAAAACTACATATTTCGTAAGGGCACAGCATTACTGTGCTCATACAGCATGGTCTGTTTGCGATCGCAGAATAATTAAGAAAATCCTGAAACAACCTCAGGATAGCTAATTCACATCACAATGCATTTGTACAGTGCGTAAGTCCTAGTTATTACCTTATTGGTATACAATTTAGTGATAAATTTGTCAAGCAAAAAATCAGCTATTTTAAAATTTAATAGGTTTGTGTTACACTTTTTATTTGAAGTGCGTATATAAAATTGCCAGAGCATCCCCATGCACAACAAATTATTTAATAGTGATATCGACAACGCTAACATTGAGAACGATCGCATTTTATTAACTCCTAATGAAATCAAATCAAAATTACCTTTAACACAATTAGCCGAGCAAAGAGTTTTAGCATATAGGCAGGAAATAGAACAGATCCTAGATTTTCAGGATCGCAGAAAATTTATAGTAGTTGGCCCATGCTCAATCCATGACCCAAAAGCAGCACTCGAATATTCCCAAAGGTTGAAAAGATTGGCCGAGCAAGTCCAGGATAAGCTACTATTAATTATGCGAGTGTACTTTGAAAAACCAAGAACAACCGTAGGCTGGAAAGGGTTAATTAACGATCCAGATATGGATGATTCTTTCCATGTAGAAAATGGGTTATTAATTGCACGGGATCTATTATTAAAAATTACAGAATTGGGGTTACCTGCTGGCACAGAAGCACTAGATCCAATCATACCTCAATATATTAGTGAACTAATTACGTGGTCTGCTATTGGCGCACGCACGACCGAATCACAAACTCACCGCGAAATGGCAAGTGGACTTTCCATGCCTGTGGGTTTTAAAAACGGTACTGACGGTAATATTCAAGTAGCTTTGAATGCCTTACAATCAGCTAGAAACCCGCATAGTTTTCTGGGAATTAATCAAAACGGACAGGTTAGTGTCTTTCAAACTAAAGGTAATGGTTACGGTCACGTAATTTTAAGGGGTGGTAGTCAACCCAACTTTGATACAGCAAATGTGAAACTGATAGAAGAGAAATTAAAACAGGCAGATTTACCACCTAGAATTGTTATCGACTGTAGCCACGGTAATACTAATAAAGATTACAAATTACAAGGTGCTGTCTTAGAAAATATTATTCAGCAAATAGTGGATGGTAATACATCAATAGTCGGCATGATGCTGGAATCGCATTTGTATGAAGGTAGTCAACCAATTACTAGAAAAGAAGAATTAAAATATGGGATTTCTGTAACTGATAAATGTATTGGCTGGGAAGAAACCGAAAAAATTATTCTAGCTGCTCACGAAAAACTTAAATAAATACCATAGTCTAGATTTTGAGAGGCTTTGAATTTTACTCCCCAATCCTAGTAAGGCTTGTTATTACCTATATATGCCAGTCCCCCCTTTGTTTTATCCTCCTGAAAATAAAATTCCAAGGCTAATATAATATATTTTGGCGATGGCTATGCCCGCCGCAGGTATCGCAGATTAGAAAGCTTGGTTACAGAATAAGTCAGGGTGAGGAAGTCAACAGTTAAGCTATTTCTAGCTTAAGTTGATACCAATGGGCATTACAATTTACTTTCAGTGGTATTACAGAACCAATATTGCGGTAAATATTACCCCGAATTCTCCTGCGGGGTATTTTTTTGAATTAGCGATGTTTACGACGAGCTAGTTTACAGATGCTGCGCGTAGCTTGCTTCTGGGTGAGGGTACGCTAAAGCAAGCAAATCTATTAAGCCTGTAATGCCTTAAACCACTTATTCAAAACTGTGCTGATAGTTTTCTTAATCTCATGCTTACGATTCCATTTCTGGAATGCCATTTCATACTCTTCGCCTTTCATTTGAAACGTATTCCAGACATCCAGCCCTACAGGCAATCCGCAGAATAGCAAAATGTACAGCGACCAAGAAATTCCGCCACCAGTGATTAAATTTACAAGTATAAAAAAGCCATTAAAAATTGCATAATTCCCTAAGCGCTTCTGAAATCTTCTGATACGGTAAGCGTCAAAAGCCCTTCGCTGTTGGACTTGTCCCTGTTGTATTACCCAATCGCGTTCTGCTAACTTTAAAGAATCAGGTGAAATTTCTAACTCAGCAGCAATTTCTAATATCTGCTCATAAGAAAATTCTGTATCTTTGTCGTCAGCTTGACGAGCGATCGCTAAATGCAGAATTTGTTGGACATCTTCTTGGCTATAAGAGCGGAGGCTCTTGGGTTCAAACGCCGTCATAATTCTTTCTCTTATATTACTTTTAATAGAAATTCGCTGCTTGATAGATTTTAAGCAGCTACGCCAGTACTATTTCCATTATTCCTACATTAGCAAATCTAAATGCTGTCCCGCATCTAATGTATTGGATTTTTAACTTTGAGTAAAACTTGTCAATCCCTTCTCCACTTATGGTTGTGGATAAGCGTAAATATCTTGAATAACTTGCGCCCAACCGTTAGCAACAGATTCGAGAATGCAATCGCCTTTTTCTTTAGTTGCAGTTGTGGCGTCGCCAATCACTCCACTTTTACTGATATCTCGCATCACCCAAACCACAGGTAACTCACCCTCCAAACTCAGTAAACTACTTTCTGAGTGTTCTGGTGCATACTCTTGCAACAGCATACTGGCATCCAGCTTTTCCATTGCTTTTCCCAGCACCCCCACAGCGTTGTTTACCGCCGCAGGCATCGCAGCATCTACAATTAACCGCAGATAAAGGCCATGTTATTCAAGTTGCCCCCACTGGCTGGTATCTGGCATTGCTTGGATGTCAGTCCAAGTGAGGTAGGGAAAAAAGCGTTCTGGTGGAATGAAACTGTGCATATTACTTGGATTGTGCCATTTTTCTCTTAACGGGATTGATACAAGAAACAAGATTGTGGGCAAACTAACTCTAGCCAGAAAATTTATTCTTTGCTCACATCTTGCACTTAGCCCTGGCGACTCTGATCGCTAAGTGCAAGATAGGAGTCATCAAACTGCCCAAAACTTTAAGCAATGAACCTTCTTGGCTTGCCATATTCCAAAAAGTTACCACTGCGCCTTGTACTCATAGTCCCCTTTGTGATCCAAATCTTTGCTGCTGTCGGGCTGGTGGGGTATCTCTCGTTTAAAAATGGACAGAAGGCAGTTAATGACCTTGCAAATCAGTTGATGAGCAAAACCGATAGCCTAGTTGACGAACACCTTGATACTTACTTAGCAACCCCGCATCAGATTAATCAAATCAACATTGATGCGATAGAACAAGGGCTACTCAACTTAAAAGACTTGGAAAGTACAGGGCGTTACTTTTGGAAACAAGCGCAGGTATTCAAAAATGTTAGCTGGATTGGCTATAATCTAAAAACCTATGAAGAGGCTGGGGCGGGTCGTTGGCTGGCAGGTCAAGGAATTGTAATTAATAAAGGTTTTGCTAAGAAAGACTACACTTACGCAGTAGATAGCCAGGGAAATCGCACTAAATTACTAAAATTTACAGACTACGACCCGGTAACTGAGAACTGGTACGCCCAGACGGTAAAAGCAGGTCGACCCATTTGGAGTCAAATTTGCGTAATAGAGGGATATGAAGGATATATCGTAGCTTCGGCAGATCGTCCTATTTACGACAAGACCCACAAAATGATTGGTGTGATCGGCGCTGATTTGCTGCTGTCGAGTATCAGTGATTTTTTGAGCAACTTAAAAGTTAGCCCAAGAGCAAAAACTTTTATTATTGAACGCGACGGGCTATTAATAGCTAATTCTAGTAGCCACAAGCCATTTACGTTGATAAATGGTAAAGCGCAACGCTTAAGCGCATTAAATAGTAGTGATCCCTTAATTCAAGCGACAGCAAAGTATTTACAGCACAAATTTGGCAACTTTAAGGCAATTAAAGACACCCAAATACTGGATTTTGAGTTTAAAAGCGATCGCGAATTTGTCCACGTCATGAATTGGCAAGACGAGTTTGGTCTTGACTGGTTAGTAGTTGTCGTTGTACCAGAAAGCGATTTTATGGCACAAATTAACGCCCATAACCAGACAACAATTTTACTGTGTCTTGGTGCATTAGGTATAGCGACGATTTTGGGAATCTACACTTCTCGTTGGATTATCAAACCTATTTGGGAGTTAAGCCAAGCAAGTAGTGCGATCGCATCTGGTAACTTAGACTTAGCAGTAAAACTTTCTAGGATCAAAGAACTCAGCATCCTTGCCCAATCCTTTAACCGAATGGCAGGACAGTTACGAGAGTCTTTCACCAACTTAGAAAATACCAATCAAGACTTAGAAAAGCGGGTTGAAGAACGTACCGTAGAACTCAAAGCAGCAAAAGAAGCAGCCGATGTTGCTAATCAAGCAAAAAGCGAATTTTTAGCAAACATGAGTCATGAACTCCGCACTCCTCTCAACGGAATTCTCGGCTACGCTCAAATTTTGCAACGCGATCAAATCGCTACTTCTAAACAAAAGAACGGACTTAGCATTATTCAGGAGTGTGGTTCTCACCTCTTGACACTAATTAATGACATCTTAGAGCTTTCCAAAATTGAGGCAAAAAAACTCGATATTTCTACTACTGACTTTCATTTAGAAAACTTTCTTCTGGGAGTACGAAACATCTGTAGTATTAAAGCGGAGCAAAAAGAAATAAATTTTAAATATGAAGTAATTAATCAGTTACCTACTACTATTAATAGTGATGAAAAACGTTTAAAGCAAGTATTGATTAATCTTCTGGGTAATGCTATTAAGTTTACAGAACGAGGGAAAGTAACGTTTTCAGTAGGAGTCATAGAAGATGAAAAATATGCAATAGAAAATAAAAATAATATTAATACTTGGAATATCCGTTTCCAAGTTGAAGATTCAGGCGTTGGGATGACTCCTGAAGAATTAGATAAAATTTTCTTACCTTTTGAGCAAGTAGGGGATAGCAAACATAAATCTGAAGGCACAGGTTTAGGATTAGCAATCAGTTGTCAAATTGTAGAAATCATGGGAGGTAAAATCAAAGTCGAAAGTACACCGAATAAAGGTAGCAAATTTTGGTTTGACTTAGCTCTACCAGAAGCTAATAACTGGATATCATCACAGACACCTGAGTTAAACAAAAATGTAGTTTCTTACCAAGGTACACAACAGATAATTCTAATTGTTGATGATCGTTGGGAAAATCGCTCTGTAATTATCAATCTGCTTGAACCTGTTGGTTTTAAACTTGTTGAAGCAGAAAATGGCGAAGAGGGTTTAAAGAAAGCTCAAGAATTTCAACCAAATTTGATTATTACCGACTTAGCAATGCCGATAATGAATGGCTTAGAAATGACGCAATATTTACGCGCTCAATCTGAATTTAAAGATACGGTAATTCTCGCCTCTTCTGCAAGTGTATTCAGCTTAAATCGTCAACAGAGCCAAGAGGCAGGTTGTAATGACTTTCTGCCTAAACCAGTGCAAAATTTCGAGTTATTTGAGAAATTACGACATTATTTAAATTTAACATGGATTTATGAAGAAGAAAATAATTTTTTAGAGAGCATTATTCCTCTGGGGGAAATGATATTTCCCCCAGAGGAAAAGCTTATTAATTTGTATAAAGCTGCTCAAACTGGTTATATTCAAGAAGTTCAAGATGAAGCAGATTATATTAAAATTTTAGACCCAACATATACAAACTTTGCTAATAAAATATTAAAATTGGCAGAAGATTTTGATGATGAAGCGATTGTTAATTTAATTAAAAATAAATTTAACTTAGATTAGAGATGAATAATTATCAAAAAGAATTGATTTTAATTGTTGATGATATTCCAAATAACCTCAAGGTTCTATTTGATATTTTAAACAATTCTGGCTTTAAAGTCTCTATTGCAAAGAGCGGTGAAAGTGCATTGCAAAAAGCGCAAGAAACATTACCAAACTTGATTTTATTAGATGTAATGATGCCAGGAATTGATGGGTTTGAAACCTGCCGTCGTCTAAAAAATAACCCAAAAACTAAAGATATTCCAGTGATTTTTATGACGGCGCTTTCTGAAACTGTGGAAAAAGTGAAGGGATTGCATCTGGGTGCGGTAGACTATATTACTAAGCCTATTGAACATGAAGAGGTTTTAGCCCGGATCAATGTCCATTTAGAACTGCGGAGAATGCAGTTAAAGTTAGTACAAGAAGAAAAAATGTCTTCTTTGGGACAATTGGTAGCCGGAATTGCTCATGAAATTAATAATCCAGTTAGTTTTATTTCTGGCAACTTAATTTATGCTCAAAAATATATTGACAATTTATTAAAATTATTGCAATTTTACGAAAATTATACACCAGATACTATCCAAGAAATTCAAGAGTTTTCAAAATTAATTGAATTAGATTTTCTCAAGGAAGACCTTCCTAAACTTTTATCATCAATGATGGTGGGATCTAACCGCATTCAAGAAATTGTGCTATCGCTCCGAATTTTCTCACGATTGGATGAAGCGGAAATCAAAGAAGTTGATTTGCATACAGGTATTGATAGTACTTTAATGATTTTGCATAGTCGTTTGAGAGCTACACAAAAGCGTCCAGCTATGGAAGTGATTAAGGAGTACGGTGAAATAATACCTATAGAGTGCTATGCAGGACAAATGAATCAAGTGTTTATGAATCTTTTATCTAATGCTATTGATGCAATTGATGAGAAGATTAATAATGTGCAACTACCGAAAACAGAGAAAGCAGAGGTAGATAAATTAACTTCCTTACCAACTCGATTCCTAACTCCCAATTCTATATTAGCTAAATCTGAAATCGAATTCATACCTCAAATCAAAATTCGTACAGAACTAACTAAAGACCAAAAATTTATATTAATTAAAATTAGTGATAATGGGGTAGGAATGTCTAGAGAAGTACAACAGCGTATATTTGAACAATTTTTTACTACTAAAGACGTGGGTAAAGGAACTGGTTTAGGATTAGCGATCGCTCATCAAATTATTGTAGAAAAGCATAGAGGAACACTAGAAGTCGAGTCAGTTTCAGGACATGGTTCACAGTTTACAATTACCATTCCGATTTATCGGATTGAGGATTAGGGACGCTCGGTGATTTAGTTACAGCAGTTTACTTTTTAAGTGAGATACAAAACGCAGGACTCACGCATCAGATATAAAGAGTTTCTACCTGCTATCTCAAGCCGCACTGCCTCAAAACCCGTAGCTTTATACTTCATGCAAAAGAAAACTGCTGTATAACCCCGCCCCAAGCAAGCCGGATTTTTTCCTATATGTAAATTGGGAGCGATCGCTTGTAAATCCTCATGTGAAGAACTCTGGCTATATCCAGTCTAATCAAGATGCGGCAGAGGATAATAACCAATAGGGACTAATAACAAGGACTTAAGCTAATGGTTGAAGAAAATGGATCGATTCGTACCCTATCGGTTGATATTGGCGGTAGTGGCGTTAAGGCTATGGTTTTGGATATTACGGGGAATCCTGTAACAGAAAGAGCGCGTTTAGATACACCCCAACCTGCTACACCAGAGGTTGTAATTAATGCAATTGTTGTGTTAGCAGCCGCTCAAGGTGAATTTCATCGCGTTTCGGTCGGTTTTCCCGGTGTGGTGCGGTCTGGAGTCACGGAAACTGCGGTAAACCTACATCCAGATTGGATTGGATTTGATTTGGAAACAGCATTATTAAAACACTTAAACAAGCCTGTACGGGTAATTAATGATGCAGACATGCAGGGGTTTGGTGCGATCGCAGGTAAAGGTGTGGAATTGGTGATTACTCTGGGTACGGGGTTTGGTTCAGCTTTATTTGTAGATGGTAAGCTAGTGCCGAATATGGAAATGGGACATCACCCGTTTCGCAAAGGAGAAACTTTTGAGCAGCAGTTGGGGCGTGCAGAGTTAGAAAAAATTGGCGAGAAAAGATGGAACAAGCGTTTAGAAAAAGCGATCGCATCCTTGGAACATCTGTTCAATTATGATTGCCTTTACATTGGCGGCGGTGAAGCTGTGAGAGTGAATTTACAGCTACCGTTAAATGTAAAACTCATCCCCAATATCACTGGTTTGTTAGGCGGTATTGCTTTGTGGCGAGATGAAAAAAGGTAAAAATTTTTTCAGTATCCACAACTGGGTGTATTAAGCGATGTCTTTGAGAGGCTACGCCTACGCACTTTTTATTAAAGTGTTTCTTTCTCAATATTTAAAACTTTTACAAAAATTAACACAGGTTAGGTAAGAGAATTGCACAGGCATGATGTTCAGTCCTACTGTGTACTTTTATCATGCAGTAATCTAAATTCTAGTTAAAATTCAAGACTGTGCAACAACGTTGTAGGGTTTTATTTTATTCAGGTCAAAATATGGGCTTTCCAAGAATACGACAAAGCAGATATTTAGGAATTCTCCTTGAATACTCCTAAAGCGAAGCTGATAAAACCAGATAATGCTGTGAAAATTAGCATGTATCTTACAAGATACAGCAGATTTCAAGTTGGTGAGATACACAAGCTAAGTCTGTTACTCAGGTATAAAGGGTGTTTTACTCCTGAATTCTGAATTTTGCTGTAACAGTAATTGATAAAACGTTTATAACCCCTTTGAGGGAAGACAAATTGTTTGGAATTAAGAGTTTATAATTATTGCCAAATGTTGGATTAATCAATACTTAAAAAATGACTCCTGAATCCAGTAGTATTTTTACTGGCAGTATAAATATGATAAGTAGGTCGGCGTAAATAGTTCTTGTTGGGATAAGGCAGGGGGCAGTTCTTGCTGGGAGCAGGGGGAGAAAGAGTTTGAGCCTTATTTACTTTTCTTCACACAGTTTGGTTTTATTGCACCGACTTATTTAAAAGCTATATCAGTATATTAAGGTAGATTCAAAGATAATTAGGCAAATTGTTTGATGTATTCCCAGATGATCATATAGTATGTTATTGTCTAAACCGTTGATTTAGATACCATATTTTCCAAGTTCATGGTTTGATTAAAGGTAAAAAAAGCACAAAACTAATGATATTAGTCTGATTAGATGGAATAGGAGGTGAGCAAATATGCTCATTAAAATATTATCTGAAAAAATTATTACATGACTTTTTATTTGGTCAGTATGTACTATCCCGCACAGCAGCAATGTTGTTGGTTAAAAGAAATATTGGTTGATGTAAAATGAACTACAATGACTGAAATTGGCCTGATGATGACGAGCGTGTTAACAATAAAACAAGCATCTGGAGCCAATTTGCCACAGCAGCAATTAGTTCAGATGGAGAATGACATAAACCAATCAAAACAGAGTCAGTTAGAGATAACTGCTCAAGTCACACCACCTGAATTCATGCAGACAGATGGGATTTCTCAGGCTTCTTCTTCAGCGATCGCACCAGAGAAAAAACATATACTTAAGAAAATCGCCAAAAAGAATCCGGGACTAGGTTCTTCTAACTTAGGTGAGTCTGATAAGTATTCTCAGTCTAGAGATCAAATCCGTGCAAAGGCTACAGGACGGTTCCAGAAGTTTAGTAGCCTACCTATGCCGACTCTTTCTTTCGGTAGCTCTGGTATTGCTGTCAGAGCCTTACAACGGTTGTTAGTGTCTAACGGTTATGCCGTTAGAGTGGATGGAATTTACGGCGCACTGACAGAGACTGCTGTCAAAGCCTTTCAAAATCAGCAGAATTTAGCAACGGATGGAGTAGTTGGTCAACGAACTTGGCGAGCGTTAACAATTTAGTCATTTGCCCATTGTTCTTAGTCATTTGTCTTTAGTCTTTAGCTAATGACAAATGACAAATGAGAAACTAACGGTATTTATGCTGTTCTAATAGCTGTTGCGCTCTTGGCTTGTAAATTAAATAGAATAAAGCCTCAAGATAACGCAACAAATCTTCCCGATTCTCTTTTGAGGTAAAGTTCCAGAAGCCATAAATCCGTGCTAATGATAACAGCTTGCTAGTATGGATTTTCCAAGTATAGGTGCTGTAAACTCGGTCAATTCCTCGCTGCGAAATTTCATTCCAATAGTTAGGATTTTGTTCGCATTTAGTGATAAAGTCCACAATTTTTGTGGCTGTCTCGTCTAAATTTGTTGGGTTAATCAAAAAGCCATTAATTTTATCTTGAATAATCTCCAGCGGCCCACCAAACTGTGTGGCAAAAGTCGGTAATCCTGAAACCATCGACTCTAAAATTGTCAACCCAAAAGCTTCAAATAAAGCTGGTTGTACAAAAATTCCCTGATGATCGGCAATGACTCGGTAAATTTCACCAGAATCAGTTTTAGTTAGGCGCACACCCAACCAACGAATTTTACCGTGGAGATTGTACTGGTCAATTATTTGGTAGAGTTTAATAATTTCGTTGCGTTCTTCGTTGTCATCTGATTCTTCAACGCGTAATTTACCCGCTACCAAAATTAAGTTGCAATGCTCTTGTAATTCTTTACTTTGACCATAAAATTCAGCTAAACCTGTGAGGTTTTTGATGTGGTCAAGACGCGCCATTGAGAAGAGAGGGCGCTTGTTAGGATCGTCTAGTTTGCCAAAGATTTGCGTGGGATCTTCCAGAGTAAAGAGCATTTCTGCAAGGCGTTGGCGATCGCTCTCCACTCGGTCTTTAGTACGCGTGTAGGGGAAGTAATTATTTTCGTTTACTCCAGGCGGTACGACATTAAATTTGGGACTAAATAATTCAATGCCATTGGTCACATGGTACAACTCCGGCATGGTGAAGCATTTATAAGACTCGTACTGTCCCACACTATCCGGTGTTCCCACAATTTCTTGGTAGGTGCTGCTAATCACAAAATTGGCAGCATTCATGGCAATCAAATCAGCTGTGAATTGCAAAGAAAAATGATATTTATCTTCTAATTCTTGCCAGTAGAGGTTGCTGAACAAGTATTTAGATTTTTCTAAAGCATGGGCAACATTGCATTGGGTAACTTTCAGGCGTCGCGCCAGCAAGAATGCTACTAAATTTCCATCAGTATAGTTTCCAACTATTAAGTCAGGTGTGCCGTGAAATTCTGCCCGTAGTTCTCTTTCTGAATCAATGGCGAAAGTTTCTAGATAAGGCCAAAACTCAAACCGAGAAATCCAGTTTTGAGTCATGTTAGGATTAAATTCCCGTAAAGGCACTCGCAAAATCCAGGCATTTTCGGTACCAAGGACTTTTTCTAGCCGTTGATTACATAGAGTACCATCACTATTGGGAATCAAGCGGGTGAGAATAATTACCTTTGGCTCGACATTCAATTTTTCTAAACCCGCAAGCAGGACATCTTCTTGTAGCTGCTTCTCTAGGCTCTTTGCCTGGTCAAGGACGTAAACTACCTGACCGCCAGTATCGGGACGACCCAACACTCCCTCTTGCCCAAACCAACCGTGAGCCGACACCAAGACGATTCTAAAAATCATCGGCACACGAGAAATGAAGGCTTCTAGAGTCTGAGGATCGGCAGAATCAATTAATTCATCGAGAATATTTAAAGTTTCCCGGACTCGCCCTGCGGTGTTACCCCAACCCGGCTCAAAACCCATTGACTGCAATTGGAACCGGAATTGTTCGTAGGGTTCATCTTCGGGACGATTATTAACAAAACCGATAGCTTTCTTAACTTGCTCGGAAAGTTGCTGCTGTGATTGTATGCGATCATTAATCAGCAGTTGCACACCGTTGTAGTGGTGCAGGCGCAAGAAATTAAATAAGCTGTCCAGCAATTGTTTGGAGTCTTGAAAGATTTTGCTGGATAGATAGCGGTTGAGAAATTGTACTCCCTTACCAATATTTTTGGGGTCGCGGATGACTGGGGTGTAGTCATAAAACGGGCCAAAGTCCAATTCTAACAAGTCGCCCTCGTTAGGATGATATTTATTCACCAAGCGATCGCGCAGATCGAGCAAATCCTGCACAGTCATTGGCTCAATGCTTAAGTCTGATGTCAACCAATAAACTTCTTGGCTGGCAATCTTAGAACGGATAATGAAACAAAAGTTTGAGTCCTCCTGAATAATTTCTTGAGTATAGTAAATCAGTTTGCCTAACTCAGAGGAAGTGTAAAATTCCTCTGGTTTCTGGGACTTTGAGCAATACTCACTATATACATTGAGTATGTCGTTCCGCAGCAAGTATTTCTTTTCTTGTTGGCGTAATTCACTAAGAAAGGAACGCAAATCACTTCTTTCTTCACTATCTAAGACTGCTTGAAGCAATTCAGACATGGCAACTCCATTAAATGACGATGTTTGCATTGTTGACTTTCAAGGCAAGGCCAATAAGCCTCCACCTTTTGTTAAACCACATATAAACACGAAATAACACAGATAAATTGTATTTATCTGTGTACCTACAAATATCAACTTTTCAGCAGGCACTTAAATCGTGTTCTTCTTTACTTAAAGTATCTATGACTCAGTATTTTTGACTCTGACTAAAGGAATACAATTTTTATTTCTTTTGATAGATGTTATTAAATAACTGTATAACAATTTGGGCACAATTTGTCACGCCCTCAACTGCTTGATGTAATCTTTATAATATCATTTAAGGGAACAGCATACAAGTCTACATTTGGACGACGATCGCCACCAAAACTTCTGGATCAATGGGTTTGGCGACGTGACGTTGAAATCCGGTTGCGATCGCTTGCTGCTGATCTAATTCTCCGGCATAAGCTGTTAAGGCAATAGCGGGAATTTGTCCCCCTTGCTGAGGTGGGAGGGCGCGAATTTGTCGGATTAGCATATAACCATCCATCTCTGGCATCCCAATGTCACTGATGATGATGTTAGGGATGGATTGAGTAAATGCTTGCAGTGCATCAGCCCCAGATGCAACAGCAGTGACGATCGCGCCATGTTGCTCTAGAACAAAAGCGATGAACTCCCGCGAGTCTGTTTCATCATCGACGACTAAAATGTGAATGCCGCTCAAATCACTCTCCTTAACGGGTGATTGTTTTAAGGTTGGTGCTTCAGTTAATTGAGGTGCAAGGGGAATTTGAACTGTGAATGTTGCTCCTAGCTCAACACCAGGACTGTCTACTGTAACCGTTCCGCCGTGCATCTCAACAATTTGGCGCACGATGGCCAGCCCTAACCCTAGCCCGCCAAATTTGCGGGTGGTTGCACCATCTTCTTGCCGGAAATGCTCAAACACGTAGGGCAGAAAATCGGCACGAATTCCTTTTCCAGTGTCGGTGATTTGAATTTGGGCGTGATTTTCAGCTTGAGATAGTGCAATTGTGACTTGCCCCCCAAAAGGAGTAAACTTCACGGCATTCGACAGAAGATTCCACACAACCTGCTGCAATCGTCCTGCATCCCCAACTACCACTCCCAGAATCGGCAAGACGGTTGTCTGAATTTGGATTAATTTAGCTTCTGCGGCTAGCCGAACCGTTTCTAGCGCGGCACAGATTACTGCATTCAGGTCAATGGGTGAGGTTGATAAGCTCATTTTGCCGCTCAGAATTCGGGAGATGTCTAGCAAGTCATCAATCAGTTGCACTTGGAGTTGGGCGTTGCGCTCAATGGTGGCAAGCGCAGTAGTTGTTTTTGTAGCATCCAGCTTTTTCTGCTGCAACAGTTTTGACCATCCCAGAATTGGATTCAGGGGAGTACGCAACTCATGGGAAAGAACCGCCAGAAACTCATCTTTAATGCGATTACTTTGATCTAAAGCTTCGGCGCGTGCCTGTAGCTCTGCAACTAGGCGCGATCGTTCTAAAGCAGCAGCGACTTGATTGGCAATCGTTTGCATGAGGTCGAGTTCGTCGGGAGTAAAGCGATCGCGTTGACGAGTTCCCAGCCCCAGAGTGCCCAAGACGCGATCGCCCACAATCAGCGGATGACAGACATAAGCTCTGATACCGATTGACTGAACTCGAACAGCAAGTGGATCGGTCGTTGAGAGCGCATTTTCAATGATAGCTGGCAAGCGATGTTGCACCACATAACCACCCACCCCCTGCCCTAACTCCAAAAATTGAGCGGATAAAGCAATATCCTCTGAGATGCCCCCAGAGGTGTGTAGCTGAAGGCGTTGCTGATCTTCTTCAAACAAGTAATTAAAGTAAACTTCAAGTCCCAAATGAGTCGAAACCTTTTCAAACAAACTCGCTAAAAATGCCTTGGGATCTTCGTTGAGCAAGAGATCATTGGCGACCTGTGAAAGCAGTGTGAGTCGTTCGTTGCTGGCTTTGACAGTCGCTTCAATTTGTTTGCGATCGGTGATGTCTCGACAGGTAATCACTCCGCCTGTAACTTTGCGACTCATATCCATGACGGGAAAACCACTGATACTGACCCACCGCCCTTCAAAAGCCGCAGCGCGACGCACAAAGACTTCTACATCGTTGGCGTATTCTCCTTGCATTGCTCGATATAGCGGCAGTTGTTCATCGGGGAAGAGTGTTTGTCGATCTGATAAAAATAGTCCGTAGGTTCTCGACCATTCATCACACGATCGCTCATTCGATAGCCGACCAAAGATTCTTTCAGCCGCTTGATTAAACAGCACAAACTCGCCCTGTGGGTTTGCCAGAATCAAACCATCGCCAATACTGTCCAGAATGACTTGCATTAACTTTGTTTGTTCTTGCAAGGCTTGTTCCGACTGTTTGCGATCAGTAATATCTCGCGTCACACCTGCCACCGCTTCTACTGCGCCATTTATGTCCAAAAGCGGGACGAAAATGTATTCATAAGCCCGCGTGCCAAATGCACTTGTATAGGGCGTTTCATCTCTGAGCGGTTGGCGCGTCTCAATGACTTGCTGAATCTGATTTTGAAGCCGGGTTGCTAAATCGGTTGGATAATCCAGGTCAAAAAAGTTTTTGCCGAGGGCTTGTGCCGACTTTTTCTGTAAGAGGTCAAGCAACGGCTGATTGATGTAAGTGAACCGTCCAGACAGATCGAATGTATAAATAAAATCGGTTACGGAAGAGGCGATCGCGTCAAACTTTCGCAGTTGTCGTTCGAGTTCGGCGGAAATCTGTCGCCAAGCGGATTCGGCTTGTTTGCGTTCAGTAATGTCTGCCAATGCCCCAGGAAAAGCGATCGCTTTGCCATCAGCAGCATATTCAACGCGACCGCGTGCCGCAACCCAGCGCTCCTCGCCCACCGCCGTATAAATGCGGTACTCACTTACGTATTCTTCGCCGGTTTCAATCGCTTGGTTAATGGCTGCAACCACTTGTGGGCGGTCTTCTTCGTGCATCGCCTGTATAAATAGTTCAATTGGTAAGCCGGTCGTCGCCTTGGCTGAGTCAACGCCAAACAAGTGAGCAAAGGCTGCATTCACGATCACCAGATTATCGGGAATCTTCCACCGCCATGTGTAAATCGCTCCTGCCGCTAAAGCGGACTCCCATTGCACATAGGCTTCCCGTAGGTCAGCTTCGGCAATTTTGCGATCGGTAATATCGAGTGAAATCCCGACCATCCGCTCAGGATTGCCCGCCTCATCGTCAATTATACAACCCCGAACGAGTACCCAGTGCGTGCTGCGATCGTTCCAAACGGTGCGGTACTCCACATTGTAATCGGTGCGGTTGGTAATCGAGTCTTGAATTGCCGCTTTTACCCAAGTGCGATCCTCTGGATGAATCCGCTCCATCAGAACTTGGTGCGAGAAATCAGCCTCAATGGGTAGACCATAGTTAACTTTGCACTGGTCAGAAGTAGACAGAACGTTTGTCTTGAGATCAAATTGCCAAGAGCCGAGTTTGCTGGTCTTAAGGATAAGTTGAAGCTGCTGTTCACTGACTTGCAGTTGTTCGTTGACCTGCCTTAACTCCTGCGCTCTGGCATAGATTTCCATCTCCATCTGCTCGCTGCGAGTCTGGAGTGATTGATTCAGATGACGCTGCTCATCTCGCTGCTGCTGCACCCGCACCAACTCTGTGACATCTTCGGCTCGGTGAATAATATGCGTCATCTCACCATTTTCACCAAAGACTGGCGAGTTGGTTACCATCCAGTACCGCTCCTCAAAGCCACCCCCTTCTGATTGCGGGCGGCGAATGTCATACTTCTGCACTGCCATCGTGTGAGGCAAGCGATCCTTGATTACATTAGACAACGAGGCACGTAAATTCTGAACGCCGTTCGCATTCGGATCATCGGGATTGTCTGGAAAAACTTCAAAAAAAGGACGACCAACGACCTGTTCTCGTTTTGTCTTCGTTGCCCGGAAGTAAGCATCATTTCCCGCGACAATCACAAAGTCGAGTGAGTAGACGATATACAATCCCGGTATCGATTCAAATAAGGTTTGAAAATTCAGCATCCATTCCCTCGCTCATCCTTCGCCAAAGTAATCGAGCAGTAGGGATTGAGGACTCGTTCGATAGGCTGAAACGAGGCTAAAACCCTCTTGCCTTCTGCCTCCTGTCTTATCCTAACGACAGATGTTTCTTATATACATTATTTTGTTATAAGATAAGCTAATCAATTATAGTAGCTTTGCAATTTTTCCAAGTCTATAAAGCTATAAGTGACATATCCTTGTTAAAGTGATGGTTATGAGTGTTCACACCACGCAATCTACCCTTTACAGTAGTATACATATTAATATGAAATTACTTAGGGCGAACGATGGGACTCGAACCCACGAATGGTGGTACCACAAACCACTGCCTTAACCACTTGGCTACGCTCGCCATTCAACAATTTGAATTATAGCAATAATTTGGCAAGCGATCAAGAATTTTTTTTTTAGGAACGGACTCAGTTAATTTAGAGTCTCCAAAATCTAACAATTATAATGAATTTTTGGCAAACATGAAACCCTTAACGATCATTGCATATACTGGAGCAGCAGCAGGACTCGCCGCCTTGGGTGTGACAATGGCGAACACCAATCCCAGTCAGGTTGAGTATGAAGAATATGCAGTACAACGACTGACAGAATACTTAAAAACCGATGTATGCAAAAAAACTACCAATTTTATAGAAAATTTAATCCGTTTTAATTGTGATAAGTTGGTTGACTCAGCTAACCCGCAAATCCAAGAAATTCTTTCTAAGACTACAGAAAGACAAAATTATATTATTTTTAGTATTTACCGTACAGATTTAAAAATAAACTCTTGGATACCCTCTTACAAATTTGAAACTGTGGGAGCTTTTAATCAATTTTATACTTACACTGCCGAAAAACAGTAAGGAGCAGGGGGAGCAGAAGCTGATAGTCAATTTAATTTTTGGAGTTCCCTATAAAAGTGATTAAAAATACTTCTATTTAGTATTTGATAATAGTTTCAATAATCACCTGAGTACTTATTACCACCAGCTTAATATTAAGTAAGATATGATAATTAGTCACTGAGAGTTAAAGCTTTGCCGATGTCATCTGCCTATCTGCTAGTATCTCACGGAAGCCGCGATCGCCGCCCAGAAATTGCTATGCAGCAACTAGCAAAGCTGGTACATAACAAATTGTCAGAAAACCATAATGGATTAAATAACGAACATCAGGTTGGTATAGCTGCTTTGGAAATGAATCCTCAGCCTTTACACGAGCAGATTCAACAATTTGCCAAGAGCGCTTTTGGCGATGCCTGGGTTGGACTACGCCAAAGTAAACTATCTCAAAACCAGAATCGGATCAAAATTGTACCGCTATTTCTGCTGCCGGGAGTGCATGTAATGACAGATATTCCCGCCGAAGTAGCACTAGCACAACAGGCTATTGGTCAGGATATCATAATTGAGTTGCAACCATACTTAGGCTCTCACCCCAATTTAGAGAAATTGCTGGCCAAGCAAATAGCTATTATAAAAGCAGAAGCATGGATTTTCTTAGCTCATGGTAGCCGTCGCCCAGGTTCTAAAGAAACTGTGGAATCAATGGCAGCGAGTTTACCAGCAGTGACTGCTTATTGGTCTGTCCCTCCTAGTTTAGAATCACGAGTGAAAGAGTTGGTAGCTGCTGGTTATAAAGAAATTGCAATTTTGCCATACTTTTTATTCGCTGGTGGAATAACTGATGCGATCGCAGCCTCAATAGAGGAGCTAAAATCACAATTTTCTGCGGTGAATTTCCAATTGGCAGAGCCATTGGGAGCAAGTGCAGAATTAGCCGAGCTAATTTGGGATTTAACAGATAGATGAACCGCATAGAAAAACAGGAGAACAAGTATTTGGGAAAGGTTTATTTAGTAGGTGCGGGGCCAGGAGATCCGGGACTAATTACCTTGAAGGCAAAAGCTTTATTGGAATGTGCAGATGTAGTTATCTATGATGCTTTAGTGAGTCCGGCAATTCTGGCAATGATTAATCCCCAAGCCGAGCATATTAATGCTGGTAAGCGGAGGGGGAAACATTCGCTGTTCCAAGAAGAAACAACTCAATTGCTGATTGAGAAAGCGCAGGATCATGCAATTGTGGTGCGGTTAAAGGGTGGTGATCCTTTTATTTTTGGTCGCGGTGGCGAAGAGATGGAAGAATTAGTCAATGCGGGAATATCAACGGAAGTTGTGCCCGGTATTACATCGGGTATTGCAGCCGCAGCTTATGCAGGTATTCCATTGACTCATCGGCTATATAGTTCTTCAGTTACATTTGTGACTGGTCACGAGGCGGCGGGTAAGTATAGACCGAAAGTGGATTGGAATGCGATCGCGCACGGTTCCGAAACCATTGTAATTTATATGGGAATTCACAATCTGCCTTATATTGTGGAACAGTTAAGTGCCGCCGACTTGAATTTAGAAACGCCCATTGCTTTAGTGCGCTGGGGTACGCGTCTAGAACAAGAAGAATTGATTGGTACTTTAGAAACAATTGTAGAGCAGGTAGAGCAAACTGGATTTGGTGCGCCTGCGATCGCAGTCATTGGACAAGTAGTGAAGATGCACAGTATTTTATCTAGTTGTCGTCCAGTTTGATGGTTGGTTTGAAGGTTGTCCAACATCAGGCTAAGATTCATAGCACATTCAGTAGACCGAAAAGTTTTCCAGAAGCCTTACCAGTCCTTGATTTCCGCTTGGGAATACCAGGAGCCGAAATCAGCTTGTAATCTGCGTTTCAAGAACTTTTGTTCTAGGTGGACTTCAGATATTTCTATGCCGAAACAATCGATAGTGGTAATCGTTTAACTGGGCAGAGTGATACTTACATGTCTGTTAATGGTCAGAGTCTAGGTTTTAGAGAAGAACGTGATACAAGGGGCAACAACAATGATTTTTCTGTAGACTGCAAATAGTCGCAAAATGGTCATCATTCAGCGTCAAATTACTGTTAATATATACTACGGTTAGTACTCGTAAGTCTTTTGTTTGGAGGATTTGGGTATGACTTCCACATCAAATGAAAAAGCAAGGATTATCCGCACCGAACGAGGGCTGACGATCGCTGGAACACGCATCACAATTTACGATGTTATGGATCATCTCAAAGCAGGATGGGCATCGAAACTAATCCCGAACTGGCTGCCTTTGACGGAAGAACAACTTGACGCTGCACTCTCCTACATTGACACTAATCGTACTGAAGTGGAAGCAGAGTATCAAACTGTTCTACAGGAAGCCCAAGAGATGCGAGAATATTGGGAAGAGAAAAATCGCGATCGGCTGGCAGAAATTGCAAAGATGCCGCCAAAACCAGGACAGGAAAAAATTTATGCTAAACTCCAAGCCTGGAAAGCAAAGCTTGGATTCACTGGATGATTGTGTTGGTTGACTATAACCTGAAGGGCTACGTCGTTCTTCTACAAGGAACCTTAGCTGCTGAGGGTTGGCTCGATCATTTGTCGATTAGCTTTGTGATGTTAGAAGAGGTTGGATTAGCCGTTGATAGCAATGATCGAGTCATCTGGCAGTTCGCGCAAGCTAACCAAATGCTTCTGTTAACCGCAAATCGAAATGCAAAAGGCAAGGATTCATTGGAGCAAACAATTCGTGAAGAGGGTACACCAACATCGCTACCTGTGATCACAATTGGAAGTCTTGAGCGACTCATAGAACGAGAGTATCGAGAGCAATGTAGTGCCCGTCTTGCTGACATTGTGCTGTACATTGAGAACTACTTGGGCGTGAGTCGGCTTTTCATTCCATAAAGGCTATCCGTTAATTGCAATACAGTTCAGGTAGAGCAAACTGGATTTGGTGCTCCTGCGATCGCAGTCATTGGACAAGTAGTAAATATGCACAGTATTTTGTCTAGTTGTCGTCCAGTTTGATGGTTCGCGTAAATGTGAAATCCACTCTCTTTAAGTTTCTCGAATCCAAAATGCCAATCCTCCAGCCCGACCACGAGCTGCAATAAAATCTTCCGTCACCAAAAAAAAGCCAAAGAAAGGGAGTTTAGCTATGGGCTGGTTGTAGAAATCTTCTGCTTGAATACCAGAACCCATTGGTCTGTTATAAACAACACGACCAAACAGACTAATAAGCATTTGGTTAAAGTCAAACGCCAATAAATTTTTCTTACTTAAATATTGCACTGGCCCCGTGAGGTTCAACAAAACTGGGCCAAATTCAACCTGATTACTAATTTCGCCCCTGTCTGAATTCTGTTCCAAAATGGCATTAAAGGAAACATGGATTGTTATAAATTTGGGTACATATAAACCCTTACCTAATAAAATTCCGCCGCGTTCTTTGACTTTCTTAGTGCCAGTGGCAAAGCAAAGTTGCCATTTGCCCAGAAGAGACTCAAACGGATAAGTTAACCGTTCCTGCTTGGTAGATTTTTCTGCTTGTAGTAACGCATTTACTAATATTTCAGCACTAGGGGGTGTGCCTTCCTGTTCTTGATAGGCAGCCGCAGCTTGGGATAGCACACTCACAAAGTCAAATGTCGCTTTAGATGTCAAATTAGCTGTCATAATTTAACTATTTATTTACTTTTCTGATAGATTGTACCGTTATAGGGAGTAGCACAAGAGAATTGGGAAGAGGTATTTTCATGGTTGATTGTCAGCTTTTTTCGGGATAGAGCCTCTTTCATGAGGTAGATTGATTCTCTTAAGTAGGATTAAGGCGGGCTGTGGTAAGGGTTTAAGCCGCCGCTACCTCCCCTACAAAATACAGTGCGTCCAAAGCTTTGGCTCTTGTTAATGACCAAATTCTGTGACAATGGTTAACAATCTGACAACTAAGGTCATGTGGAAAAATTAACGCGAAACCTAACCCCCTTCCCTAATAGGGAATCGGGAGAATTACAAGTCTCTCAACAACAAGAGAGAGCAGGAGTGAGGTTTTCTAAATCCCGTGAAAAGTCAGGGTTAACAATAAGCCGGATACTGAATCTAAGGTACTCATGAGCCAGAGTTTTCAAAACAGCCCTTTGCCACGCAAACCCGTTCAATCATATTTCCATTGGTTATACGCTTTCTGGAAATTCTCTCGTCCTCACACGATTATTGGTACAAGTCTGAGTGTGTTAGGTTTGTATTTTATTGCCATTGCAATTAGTAATAGTACTGTTTCCCTATTCCCTACTCCCCATTCCCTAACGCCACTTGCTCGACTTGGGGAGACCCCAAGACCGCAGTGGCTCTTCCCTGTTTTAGGGGCATGGATTGCTTGTCTGTGTGGCAATGTCTACATTGTGGGGCTGAATCAATTAGAAGATGTTGATATTGACAAGATTAATAAGCCTCATTTACCGTTGGCGTCAGGTGAGTTTTCCCAACAGACGGGGCAATTAATTGTTGCTTTTACTGGGATTTTGGCGCTAGTTGTGGCGTGGCTAACTGGGCCATTCTTATTTGGCATGGTAGCAATTAGTTTGGCCATTGGTACTGCTTATTCTTTACCGCCAATTCGCTTGAAACAGTTTCCATTTTGGGCAGCACTATGCATTTTTTCGGTGCGCGGTACGATTGTTAATTTAGGGTTGTATTTGCACTATAGTTGGGTGCTGAAACAAAGCCAAGTAATTCCGCCCGTGGTGTGGGTGCTGACGTTATTTATCTTGGTGTTTACCTTTGCGATCGCAATCTTTAAAGATATACCAGATATGGAAGGCGATCGCCTCTATAATATCTCTACTTTCACTATCAAACTCGGAGCGCAAGCTGTGTTTAGTCTAGCTCTTTGGGTGATAACTGCCTGCTATCTGGGGATAATTTTAGTTGGTGTGCTACGTCTGTCCTCAATTAACCCGATATTTTTGGTAATTACTCATTTAGCCCTGCTAGTTTGGATGTGGTTGCGGAGTTTGGCAGTAGACTTACAAGATAAAAGTGCGATCGCTCAATTCTACCAATTTATCTGGAAACTATTTTTTATCGAATACCTGATTTTTCCTATCGCCTGTCTTTTGGCTTAGACAATGCTAGAAACCTTTCCTACTAGTTCTATTATCGCTGCTGTTGTAGTTGTTCTTAGTCTGTCAATTCTTGGCTATTTTGCTTGGAAAACTTTGATTACCTCAGACTTATTTCAAAAAGGGATTAATCTTTCTCAAGCCAAAGATTACCAAGGTGCAGAAGCAGCGTTTCGTAAAGTGATTTCCCTCAACTCTACTAATGATGTGGTGCGCTTGTTTTTGGGAGATGTTTTAAACCAACAAGGTCAAATAGAAGAAGCAACAGAATTATTCCGGGAAGTGATTCGCCGCAGTCCCAAAAATCCTGACGCTTACTTGCGTCTGGCAAATATTCTCATGCAGCAAGAGCGAGAAGATGAAGCTAAAACTAACCTGCTACAAGCTAAAGATTTATTGCAAAAACAACGCCAACCTGAAAAAGCTAAAAAAATAACTCAACTGTTAGATAAAATGAGTAATAAGTTAAGTCAGAATTGCGGAGATTAAATTTTCCTGTTCCTTCTCCTAATTTTTTTACCATTCCCCTCTTAATGGGGAGAATGGCTTTTGTTTTGCAATTTACCAGTGTCTACCGTAACTGTATCCGCAATTTTCGCAAGTTTGACCACTTCCTTCATAGCCCTTAAAATTGCAATGTGATGTGCTATAAGCTCCCTAGTCACAATGCATTGATAGGAGAAAACTTTGATGATTTTAAAATATTATCTTTTTGCAAACATTATAGTTACCGATACAGGTAAGGGAATTAGCGCTGAGTTTTTGCCATTCGTGTTTGATTACTTCCGCCAAGCAGATAGCACCTCTACGAGAAATTTTGGTGGATTAGGACTGGGATTGGCAATTGTGCGTAATATCATCGAGATACATGGCGGCATTGTCAAAGCAGAGAAGAGGGAGGCTTTAGACCCAATTTTTCGGTAAACCAAGCAGGTAAAGTAATAAAAATGCTGAAAAACAAGAATGTCCTGGTAGCAGCTATTATCTGCTTGTGTTTGAGTAATGGGAATAGTGCCTTTGGTAAAAATGTTGGCGTTGTTTTATCAAAAATTCATGATGCACGGTCCGCAGTTCCTCAGAGCAAAAACGCAGTTGCTAAATTCGAGCAAGGAACCAATCTTTACAAACAAGGAGATTTCAAAGGAGCTGAGGCGGCTTTTCGGAAAGCAATTGAACTAGAACCGAACTTTGCCCAAGCTTATATTGCTTTGGCAAATACTCTCGACGATCAAGGTAAACCACAAGAAGCGATCGCACATTACAAAAAAGCCATTAGCCT